>CASUON010000023.1 GCA_949457475.1 uncultured Lachnospiraceae bacterium | reverse complement strand
ACGCGGTTAGCCTTATGCGAACGCGTGCATTTATATCTATGCAACGCGGTTAGCCCTGGACGTGGGCGAGCACCATCATTGCAAGTTTAAATGTCATCGCGTCTTCAAACTTGCGGATATCCAGCCCCAGCATCTTTTCCAGCCGTTCCAGCCGGTACACCAGCGTATTTCTGTGGAGGAACAGCTGCCTTGCCGTTTCGGAGATATTCAAATTGTTTTCATAAAATTTCTGTATCGTATTTTGCGTCTCTTCATCCAGGTCGGTAGGAATATGGGAACCAAATACTTCTGCCAGGAACGCTTTGCATAAATCGATCGGCAGTTCGGAGATCAGGCGCCCGATGCCCAGCTTGTTGTAGGCGATCGTATCCCGTTCCGCGAAGAATGTCTGGCGGATACGCAGTGCGGTCGCGGCTTCTTGGTAGATGCGCGGGAGTTCGGAAAAGCTGTCGGCGGTCGTGCTGTAGCCTACGCGGGTCTGTATCAGGACTTCCGCGCGCAGCATGTCTACTAACGTCTGCGCGAACAGGTTTAGGCTGGAATAAAGCTGGACTGCGTCCGCAGGTTCTGTTTCCTTGCGCCGTTGCGCCTTTTTTGTTTTTACCGTGTTTGGTTTGAATTCTTTTGTAATATTGGAAACGTCTTTTATAAGCAGCAGCTGGTTTTCACTTAATTTGCAGCAAAAATCCATTTTATGTTCTGCAAACGCGTGTTCTAGCATCTGATAAGCGGACGAATCCGCATATTCCTCTTCGCATTCGATCAGGAATGCCGCCCAGGTTACCGGCGATAGCTTTAGTTTTTTGATCTGCCGTTCGGTTTCGGTCGGCGTGAGGCTGTTGTGTATCAGATTCCTGATAAATCCGGATTTTGTTACCGATTCTTCTTGTGATTCCAGTAAATGCCGCAAATGGCATACGGTAAGCCGCCCAATGGTAAACGCGTCCGGCGTATAGTTCATCACTATAAGCACATAGGAGAGCGTATCCGAACAAACTACCTTGAAATAATGAAATGTCCCCATTGACTGATTCTCTACATCAGATGCGATAAATTCCTGGACGCTGCTGTTTAGTGCTTCATCTATATTCGCGGTAGTGGCGATGCATGTGCCCTCCGCATCATATAAGATCATTGGAATCCGTGATATTTCCAATGTTTCTTTCAGTATCGTCTGAAATTTTTTCATTTGGGTAAATTCCTCCATGTCAGGTTTTGATAAAATGCAGAAACAAAAAAGGAAGGAAGCATGTACAGGGTTGGTTGGTATCGTATGCTTCCTTCCTCTATAACTGATTTGCATCAGTGTATAATTAATCCCGTAAAAAAGGACTAATTATTTGAATTTTAAGTAAATGCTACTGCCTGTAATATAGAAAACTGCAACTAGTTTGTAATTGTCAATTCTGTATCATGGTCAAATACATGAATCTTTTCTGGATTCAGTGCCAGCGTTACATGGTCGCCCAGGCGCGCTTTTGTAGAAGATTCTACTTTTGCGCTAAAGTTTGTGCCGCCGATTGGGAAGTATAAGATTACTTCGGAACCAAGCAATTCGTAGCCTGATACAGTTGCGTCCACGCGTGCAGAATAAGTTTTCATTTCATATTCCGAATCACCCAGGTCTTCCGGACGGATACCCATGATGACTGTCTTGCCATTGTAACCGCCGTCGATTAATTTTTTCGCTTTTGCAGGCGGCAGGGCGATAGAGAATTTATCAAAGCTTAATGTAACGTCAGAACCGCTTACTTTACAAGTAGCATTTACAAAGTTCATCTGCGGTGACCCGATAAATCCGGCAACGAATAAGTTATCTGGCTGGTTGTATAATTTCTGTGGAGAATCAACCTGCATGATGTCGCCGTCTTTTAATACAACGATTCTAGTACCCAGCGTCATAGCTTCTGTCTGGTCATGCGTTACATAAATAATAGTAGCTTTTAATTTGTGGTGAAGCGCAGCGATTTCTGTCCTCATCTGCACTCTTAACTTGGCATCCAGGTTGGATAAAGGCTCATCCATCAGGAATACCTTCGGGCTGCGGACAATGGCACGGCCCATGGCAACACGCTGCCTCTGCCCACCGGAAAGTGCCTTCGGTTTACGGTCTAATAAGTGGTCTAAGTCGAGGATCTTAGCCGCTTCATGTACTTTTTTGTCGATTTCATCCTTCGGGACTTTCCGCAGTTTCAGGCCGAAAGCGATGTTGTCATAAACGGTCATATGCGGGTACAGCGCGTAGTTCTGGAATACCATGGCGATATCCCTGTCTTTTGGCTCTACGTCGTTCATGCGTTTTCCGTCGATGATCAGGTCGCCACCGGAAATATCTTCCAAGCCTGCTACCATACGTAGCGTAGTAGATTTGCCACAGCCGGATGGCCCTACGAAGATAATGAACTCCTGGTCTTTGATCTCCAGGTTGAAATCTTTTACTGCTTCAAATCCGTTTGGATATTTTTTCTGGATGTGTTTTAATGATACACTTGACATTTTAAATCCTCCTATTTTATGTAGTTATTATGTTTTTTAACTCTTAACGGTGGAAGAGCCATCCAACCGAAAAGCTTCGCTTCAGAAATATTTGTAAGCGGCTTACATTTACAACTTGCTTACAACAGATACTATAACAA
The DNA here is from genome assembly GCA_949457475.1 of uncultured Lachnospiraceae bacterium. Taxonomy (GTDB): domain Bacteria; phylum Bacillota; class Clostridia; order Lachnospirales; family Lachnospiraceae; genus Eubacterium_J. Next base: position 17,895 of record CASUON010000023.1, on the reverse strand, counting down.
ATCTCCCCTTTTTTAGCTATAATACGATTTCCTAAATATTTCGAATCTGACTTAGTTGTTTTGACGAAAATAAAGTTGGTAAACAATTTGATTCGTCAAAATAACTGAAATCAAATTCAAAAATAATCATTTTGATGAATGATTACTGACATCTGGTACTTTCATTCTTGCTAAATTGTGGTAAAATTTATGTTAGATATTGTGATATTGCGTGAGATTGCCAGATGAAACGTCCGTATGGCGCTGCAAAGGGCTTGCTGCGGCGTTTTTTGCGATTGCTATGCTGCGCAGCCGCGCAATAGAAAGAAAAAGAAATAGAATTAAAAAAGAAATTCGGCGTTATGGAGGGAGAAGATGAAAAGGGAAAAACGGATGATGGAAGAAAAAGGGAAGAAGACGAAAAAGGCGGCGGGCAAGGCAAAGAAGGATCATAATCGAAACTATGAAAACGGAAAAAACAAAAAGCTGCTTTCCATTCGTACCAAGCTTCTTGGAATCATACTTCCGATGGTGTTGCTGATTGTTGTGGCGCTTGTAGGGACTGCATACAGCATTACTAAAATGGCGATCACCGGCTATTCCAGGAGCCTGTTGCGCACCTCGGTGGAAAACCAGGTCAGCGAAATTGAGGCGTGGCTAAGTGAAAACCTATCTGCGTTCGGTGCGGTAAAAAAGAATATCGAGCAGATGGAATTAACAGACGCCCAGCTGCAGCGTTTGCTGGACGGTTATTACGGATACAACGACAACTACCCGCAGGGGGTATATATAGCGGATGAAAACGGCAGGCTATTAACGGCGTCTGAATCGGACAAAGAAGAAAGCGACCCGGTCGATACCGTCTGGTTCCAGGAAGGGATGACAAGGGTCAATATGGGATTTACAGGCGCTTACAGCAACAGCAAGGGCGAGCCGGTGATCAGTGCGTCCGGCATTATCGATGAAGACTCGGATACGCTTAGGGTGCTGTCGGCGGATTTGTCGCTGCAGCGCATCAGTATTATTGTAAACAGTTACATTGGCATGGATGGCGCGCAGGCGTTTCTTGTAAACAGCACCGACCGCTCGATTTTAGCGCACCGCGACAGCAGCCTTATCTTTTCCAAGCTGGAGTCGTCTTCGGATCCGCTTTTGAGCGATATCGCAAAGAAACTGGAAGCAAACGAACTGGATATGGCGGAAGTGGACGGGGAGTTGACGGCGTTTGAAGAAATCGAAGGCACGGACTGGATTTTGGTATCTTACATCCCTACGGAGATTGTCTATCAGCAGGTGGACAATGTGAGGTCGGCAATGATTATCGTCGGCATTATCAGCATATTGCTGCTTGCGGTCTTGATCGAGCGCGTAGTTTATGTTGTAATCAAGCCGGTACGGGAGCTTACGAATGTTATTATTTCCATGACGGAAGGGGATTTTACGGTACGTGTAAACAGCAGGAGCAGGGACGAGATCGGCATGATGAGCCGTTGCGTCGCGAAATTTGTGGCTACGATGCGCGATTTGATCGCATCTATCCATGGCGTTTCGAATAAACTGCATGTACAGGCGGACAACAGCAATGAAGTATCCGGGCAGATGTACGACGCGTCCAAAATGCAGAGCAATTCGATGCAGGAATTGAATGAAACGGTAGAACAGCTGTCCATTTCGGTCAACGAGATCGCGGAAAACGCTACGACGCTTGCGATGGTTGTAGCGGATACGAGGGAAGACAGCGTGCAGGTGACCGAAAAGATGCAAGATACCGTTACGGTATCCAAACAGGGGAAAGAGGATATGCAAAATGTCAGCCAGGCGATGAAGGACATTAATGATTCCACATTAAAGCTCCAAGAAGCAATCGACAAGGTTGGCCATGCGTCGGAAGAAATTACAAATATTACAGGGGTGATTGCAAATATCGCGGAAGAGACCAACCTGCTTTCCTTGAATGCTTCGATTGAAGCGGCAAGGGCCGGGGACGCTGGGCGCGGGTTCGCAGTCGTCGCTACACAGATCGGGCAGCTGGCGCAGACAAGCGCGGAATCGGTAAATAATATTGACAAGCTAATCAGCGAGATCAAAGGCTTGGTAAAAGACACCGTAACGCAGGCGGAAGTAAGCGTGAAAAATATCAACAGCAGCAGCGTGCTTGTAGGTGACGCGCTGCTTACCTTCGATACGATATTCAACAATGTGGAAGGGGTCAGCCAGCTCGTACAGGCGATGATTGAAAAAGTAGAGCGCGTCGATGAAGTGGCGGCGAATGTAGCGGCAATTTCGCAGGAACAAGCGGCCAGCTCGGAAGAAATCCTAGCGTCGTCGGATACGATGGTAGAACAGGCCAACCATATTACTGGAAACAGCGAAAATGTCGCAAACGGCGCCAAAGAGCTGACAGGCTCCGCGGAAGAACTGGCGCACCAGGTGGAAATTTTCCGGATAGAATAAAGCCGGAGAAATCATGCGATGATTATGCGGATAGAATAGCGTAGACGTGCTTTGCTAATAATTTGGCTTGAAATGTTCAATCGGGCTGATAAAATAAAAAAGAGGAGGGAAGAATATATGAAAAAGTGGTTGGGGGCTATGCTTGCAGTGCTGGTAGTTATAGCCGGCTTTTTTGCGGGATGCCAGAAAAAGGAAGCGTCTTCTGCAAATGGGATGAAAATATTTTTCAGTTTAAATAAAATGGATACGTTTCGCCAGACGCTGGTAGACGCGGCGGAGGCGGCAGCAAAAGAGCAAGGCGCGCAGTTTGCGGTCAAGGATGCGCAGGGGATGATCGAAACGCAGGTTAAGGACATCAAGCAGGCCGTTTCGGATGGTTATAACGTTATTATCTGCAGCGCTGTTTCTGCAGAAACAGCGGTAGAATTAAAGGCAAGCGCCGGTGATCTGCCGATCGTATTTGTCAATAGCCGCCCGCAGGATATTCACTTAAAAGCGGGCAAATACGTCTATGCGGGTTCTGACGACGCGGCAGCAGGCCAATTCCAGGCGGAATATATTTTAAGCGCGCTTGCCAGCAAGCCGGAAATTAATGTCATATTAATAAAAGGGCCGAGTGGGCATTCGGCGACTACAGGCAGGACGAAGGGCCTAAAACAAGCGCTTGCCGCCAGCGGGAAAACGGTGCGCTATGTCTTTGAAGACCATGGCGACTGGGATACGGCGCAGGCGGAGAAACTAGTGGAGATTTTCAGGCGTACAAAAGCGGATGTGGACTGCATTGTATGCAACAACGACGCAATGGCGATGGGTGCGATCCAGGCGTGCAAAAAGGCTGGCATATTGGATGAAACGCTAATCCTTGGCGTAGACGCTACCGTGGACGGATGCCAGGCGATTAAAGACGGCGAAATGGACTGCACGATATACCAGTCCGCAAAAGGCCAGGGCCAGGCGGCGGTGGATGCGGCGGTGCAGCTTGTTTCGGGCGGCTCAATCAAGGATATAGAAGGGGCTTCTGAAGATGAAAAGTACGTCTGGGTGCCTTTTGAAAAGGTTGATAGCGGCAATGTAAGCCAGTACCAGTAGCCAGCATTTTAGAAAAAGACGAGAAAATAGGAGGCATATATGCGTATAGGAACCGGATATGATGTCCATAGGCTGGCAGAAGGGCGCCGGCTGGTTTTGGGCGGGGTGGAAATCCCGCATACACTTGGGCTGCTGGGGCATTCGGATGCGGATGTGCTTGTGCATGCGATTATGGACGCGCTGCTTGGCGCGGCAGCGCTAGGAGACATCGGAAAGCATTTTCCGGATACGGATGAACAGTATGCCGGCATCAGCAGCATGAAGCTGCTGGCGCATGTGGCGGAGCTTTTGATACAAGAAAATTATGTAATTGAAAATATTGACGCGACGGTCATCGCGCAGCAGCCAAAGCTGCGGCCTTATATTGAACAGATGGAACAAAACATTGCCAGTGTGCTTCAGATCGGGAAAAACCAGGTCAACGTCAAAGCGACGACCGAAGAAGGGCTTGGCTTTACCGGGGCGCAGCAGGGTATTGCGGCGCAGGCGGCATGCGTGCTGGTATCTGTCTATGAAGGCAGCTTCGCTGCCGGAGGCTTTTCGCCTGTCGGAGGATGTGCGGGCTGCGGCGCAGGCGAGGCGCTCCCAGGTGCGGAGAGCGGCCTTTCAAAGGCCGGGAGCGGCTTTCCGCCTGCCGGAGGATGCGCGGGCTGCGGCTGTACGAAAGGCCAGGCGGAATAAAGCGGTGCGGCACATGGGACGGCTGCAGCTGTGTTGCCGCACGAAAACGGGGAATGAAAGGAGAGAACATGAAAATTTATAACACGTTGACCAGGCAGAAAGAGGAATTTGTCCCGATTACGGAAGGAAAAGTGCGGATGTATGTCTGCGGGCCTACGGTTTATAATTATATCCATATTGGAAACGCCAGGCCGATGATCGTATTTGATACGTTTCGAAGGTATATGGAATACAAAGGGTATGACGTCAACTACGTTTCCAATTTTACAGACGTGGACGACAAGATCATACAAAAAGCGAAGGAAGAGGGCGTAGATGCAGATACGATAGCCAGACGCTTTATTAAAGAGTGCAAAAAGGATATGGAGGGGCTGAATGTCATGCCGGCCACAGTGCATCCGCTTGCTACAGAAGAAATCGGCGGTATGATAGACATGATTTCGGACCTGATTGAAAAGGGATATGCGTATGTGGTGGAGGACGGCACAGTCTATTTCCGTACGTCTAAGTTCAGCGGCTATGGGAAACTGTCCCACAAAAACCTGGAAGATCTGCAAGCGGGGCACCGCGATATCAAAGTTACCGGGGAGCTAAAAGAAGAGCCGTTTGATTTCGTGCTGTGGAAACCGAAAAAAGAAGGGGAGCCGGCATGGGAGTCCCCTTGGTGCGAAGGGCGGCCGGGCTGGCATATTGAATGTTCCGTCATGTCCAAAAAATATCTCGGCGATACGATCGATATCCATGCCGGAGGGGAGGATTTGATCTTCCCGCACCATGAGAATGAGATTGCCCAATCGGAAGCGGCGAGCGGCAGTACGTTTGCGCATTATTGGATGCACAATGGATTTTTAAATATTGACAATCATAAGATGTCAAAATCGGCGGGCAATTTTTTTACTGTAAGGGAAATCGCGCAGGAATACGACCTGCAGGTTTTGCGCTTTTTTATGCTGAGCGCCCATTACCGCAGCCCGCTCAATTTTAGCGCGGAATTGATGGAGGCGGCAAAAAATGGGCTGGAGCGCATCATAACGGCCGCCGAAAACCTATCCAGGCTGCTTGACGCCTGTGCGGGCGGCGCCCTGACGGGGGAAGAGGCCGCAACCTACGACGCGTCCGCTGTATTTGTAGAAAAGTTTGAACGTGCGATGGAGGACGACTGCAATACCGCGGACGCTGTTTCCGCCGTGTTCGAACTGGTAAAATTTATCAATATGCATGCGTCGTCAGAAAACAGCGCGGAGTTTTTGCAAAAGCTTTCCGACAGGCTGAAGACGCTGTGCGGCGTGCTTGGCATTACGCTTGAAAAAGGGCAGGCGGAACTAGAAGCGGATATCGAAAAGCTGATCCAAGAGCGCCAAAACGCCCGCAAACAAAAAGATTTTGCCCGGGCGGACCAAATCCGCGACGAATTAGCGCAGCGCGGCATTATTTTAAAAGACACAAGGGAAGGGGTTACCTGGAAACGGGTGTAAGTTTGGTTGTGAATATAGATTATGGGCTGGATGCATATATCCGGCAGCAGTTTGGAACCGGGGAGCGTGATATCCGGTCGTTTTCCCCGCTGGTGCTGGCTTATATCGGCGACGGCGTATACGAGCTGGTTATCCGTACACTCGTAGTAGAAAAAGGGAACCGGCAGGTCAATAAACTGCACCGGCAGGCCAGCCGCCTGGTAAAGGCACAGGCGCAGTCGGCGATGGTGGAAATTCTGATGCCTATGCTGACGCAAGAAGAGGCCGAGATTTACCACCGCGGGAGGAACGCGAAATCTTATACGGTGGCGAAAAACGCGTCGGTTGGCGATTACCGCAGGGCGACCGGCTTCGAAGCGCTGCTGGGGTATCTGTACTTAAAAGACGATATGCCGAGGCTAGTCGAACTCGTGAAAGAAGCGGTAAGCCAATATGAAGGAAAGGACGAAAGGCCGTAAGAAAGACGAATCTGCGTTGCTTCGTCAGCCGTTGCAGGCTGCTGTGCGGCAGGCAGCCGCAAGAAAGTAACGAAAGGGAGCCGGATGCACGAAAAAGCCCGGTTGCAGCCTTTCTTGCGGCAGGCTGCCGCAAGAAAGGCTACGTAGGAATTGTATATGTTCAATAAATAAGCATAGGGAGGGTATATGGAGAAAGCAGGGGAAAACGCTACGGCGTCATGGATTTTCGGACGCAACGCCGTCCTAGAGGCATTCCGAAGCGGCAGGACGATCGACCGGTTATATATCTTGGACGGATGCCAGGATGGAGCAGTAAAAACGATATTGAAAGAAGCAAAAAAGCAGGGCAGCACCGTCCAGTTTACTGACAAGGCGCGCCTGGATAAGCTGTCGCATGAAGGAAAGCACCAGGGCGTGGCTGCCCAGGCTGCCGCCTGCGAATATACGGCTTTGGAGGACATCCTGGCATCCGCGGCCCAAAAGGGGGAAGACCCGTTTTTAATTTTGCTGGACAGTATCGAAGACCCCCACAATCTGGGGGCGGTCATCCGCACGGCGAACCTGGCGGGCGCGCATGGCGTTATTATCCCAAAGCGCCACGCCGTCGGGCTGACGGGCACGGTAGCCAAAGTTTCCGCGGGGGCCGTATATTATACGCCGGTAGCGAAGGTAGCCAATCTGGCGCAGACGATCAAAGAACTGAAAAAACAGGGCGTCTGGTTTGCGTGCGCGGATATGGACGGGGAGCCGATGTACCGCCGGGATATGACAGGGGCGATCGGGCTAGTTATAGGAAATGAAGGGGCGGGCGTCGGACGGCTTGTAAAAGAAAGCTGTGACTTTACCGTTTCCATCCCGATGACAGGGGCGATCGGGTCGTTAAACGCGTCGGTGGCGGCAGGGGTTTTGGCGTACGAGATCGTAAGGCAGCGGCAATGGCAGTAAGGAATGTTGTTTTGTTATGGAACAGGAGGTTTAAAAGCGGACAAAAAGGCTATGGGACAGGGAGATTACAAGGATGTATCGACGGATGAACAGCTGATTGCAATGCTGCGTGACGGCAGGACGGAAGTGATGGATTACCTGCTGGAAAAGTATAAAAACCTGGTGCGCAAACGCGCCAATGCATTGTACTTAATCGGCGGGGAAACAGAAGACCTGATCCAGGAAGGGATGATCGGCTTGTTTAAGGCGATCCAGGATTTCCGCCCGGACAAAGAAGCGACGTTTTACCATTTTGCGGAGATGTGCATTGCCAGGCAGATGTATACCGCGGTAGAAGCGTCGCAGCGTAAAAAGCATACGCCTTTGAATACGTATGTGTCGCTGGACGCCGGGCAGGACGGGCAGGACGGCTTATACATGCATGCCGGCCAGCCGCAGACACTGGACCCGGAGGCTATGTTTATCAGCCGTGAAACAGTCAAGCAGCTGCTGCAGCAGCTCAGCGAGCGGCTAAGCCGGATGGAGCGCCAGGTGCTCGCGCTATATTTGGAAGGGATGAACTATAGCCAGATCGCGGAGCAGATGGGCAAGACGCCAAAATCTATTGATAATGCCTTGCAGCGCATCCGCGGAAAAATCAAGTGAGAAAGGGCAGGTTTACAGTTTCAAAAATTCCGGCTTTCGCGCATGAAATACGGTATAATAGGAAAAGCCGCAGGATTTTAGCAGCTCGCCCGCCTGGTCGAAGCTGTATGCGATATGCTCGGGCTTATGTGCGTCCGCGCCGATCGTAAGTATTTCGCCGCCTAGCTCGCGGTATCTTTTTAAAATTGCGCCGCAGGGGTTTGGCTGCCCAAGCCCGTGCTTATAGCCGGCTGTATTCAGTTCGATCCCTTTTCCAAGCAGGATCAGCTCCCTTAAAATCGTATCCAGGATATCCTGGAATTTTTCATAGGTATAAAATTTGTTTTGGTTTGGGCCGTACCGGACAACATAATCCAGGTGCCCGTAGACATCGAAATCCTGGAACGCCCGGATATTTTCCAGGATGGAAGTAAAATATTCCAGATATGCCGCATCTTCCTGTTTGCCGTCGTAATAATCGCTGAAATAAGGGTCTTTGCCATGGACGACGTGGGAAGAGGCAATTACGAAGTCGAAACGGTATTCCTGCAACAGCTGGCGGTGCCGTGCGGCCAGCTGCGGCTGAAGCCCGAGTTCGATCCCGTGCAGGATCGGAAGCTGCGCGGCGTAGCGGCTTTTTAGCTGTACGATTTCCCGTTCGTAAGTTGGAAGGTCCAACAGGAATAATCCGGGGTCTTTTGGATAATCATAATCCAGATGGTCGGTAAAGCAGATGCCCGGGAGTTTTTTTCGAATTGCCCCTTCCACCATGGATTCTGGCGGGGCGTCGCTGTCGCCGGAAAAATTGCAGTGCATGTGCGTATCCCAAAACATAGGCGGCTCCTTTCAGATTTTTAACAGTCGGATACTATCACGCCCCGGAATAAATTGTCAACCTTTTTTAGACGTGAAATTATAAAAAAATTATAAATTTATCGCAAAGTGTAGAATGCTACTTGAATTTTTAGAAAAAGTTAGTTAAAATAATAACAGCTTGGATATATTATCCAAATAGTAAAAATTTAAAGTATATTTAGGAGGAAATTTAGCATGGCAGTAAGAGTAGCAATTAATGGTTTTGGACGTATCGGCCGTCTTGCTTTCAGACAGATGTTTGGCGCAGAAGGGTACGAAGTAGTAGCGATCAACGACCTGACAAGCCCTAAGATGTTAGCGCATCTTCTGAAATACGATTCTTCACAGGGCAAGTACGAACTGGCTGATAAGGTTACTTCCGGTGATGATTCCATCACAGTAGACGGACAGGAAATCAAAATCTATGCATTTCCGGATGCAAAGAACTGCCCTTGGGGTGAATTAAAAGTTGACGTTGTATTAGAGTGCTCCGGCTTCTATACAAGCAAGGCAAAAGCTCAGGCACATATCGATGCAGGTGCACGTAAAGTTGTTATTTCCGCTCCGGCAGGCAATGACCTTCCTACAATCGTTTACAATACAAACCATGAGACATTGAAAGCAGAAGATACAATCATTTCTGCAGCTTCTTGTACCACGAACTGCTTGGCTCCTATGGCTGATGCACTGAACAAGTATGCTCCGATCCAGTCCGGTATTATGGTAACGATCCATGCTTACACAGGCGATCAGATGACACTTGACGGACCGCAGAGAAAAGGCGATCTGAGAAGGTCACGTGCAGCAGCAGTGAATATCGTTCCAAACTCTACAGGTGCAGCAAAAGCAATCGGCCTTGTTATTCCGGAATTAAATGGCAAGTTAATCGGTTCTGCACAGCGTGTTCCAACACCTACAGGCTCTACAACAATCCTGACAGCAGTTGTCAACAAAGCAGATGTTACAAAAGAAGGCATCAATGCAGCTATGAAGGCAGCGGCAAATGAATCTTTCGGTTACAATGAAGATGAAATCGTATCTTCCGATATTGTAGGTATGAGATTTGGTTCCCTGTTTGACGCTACACAGACAATGGTAAGCAAAATTTCAGACGATCAGTACGAAGTACAGGTAGTTTCCTGGTATGATAATGAAAACTCTTACACATCTCAGATGGTTCGTACAATTAAGTATTTCTCAGAATTAGCATAATTGGTATCATTACTTTCGTAGAATTAGTTGTTAGACTCACAAAGGGGTCCGGTCTTGAAGGGCCGGGGCCCCTTTTTCCGTTTTTGTTTTATGCCGCCGGGCGCGGCGGCTGGTGGGGTTCTTTTAAGAAACGCCTTTGAATCCAAAAGATATTAGAAAGATATCGGTAGGTTTATTTTAAGAAACGCCTTTGAATCCAAAAGATATTAGAAAAATATCGGTAAAGAAAAATAGTTAAAAAACAGGTAGAAAAACAGATCGAAAACAGATAACAGATATAAGAAAAACAGGCAGAAAAAATAGGTAGAAAACAGATATAGAAAAACAGCAATTATCAATTATAATAAGGAATATCAGGAAAGGATAAGCTGCGGCCGCATGCATTGGATGGCGGGCTATGGCCGAAGGTGCCTTATGGCATGCAAAAAACGGCTGGGGCGCAGCAGGAATTAGAAAAATGGGTTTAAATAAAAAATCAGTAGATGATATCAACGTAGCAGGCAAAAAAGTTCTTTGCAGGTGCGACTTTAACGTTCCGTTAAAAGAAGGGGCGATTACCGATGAAAACCGCCTGGTAGCGGCGTTGCCGACAATCAAAAAATTAATCGCAGACGGCGGGAAAGTAATTCTTTGCTCCCATCTGGGCAAGCCAAAGGGGGAGCCGAAGCCGGAATTGTCATTGGCGCCGGTTGCAAAGAGGCTGTCTGAATTACTGGGCAAGGAAGTAAAATTCGCGGCTGATCCGGAAGTGGTAGGGCCAAACGCAAAAGCTGCGGTAGAAGCAATGAAAGACGGCGATGTCATCCTGTTAGAAAATACGCGTTACCGTGCAGAAGAGACAAAGAACGGCGAAGCGTTCAGCAAAGATTTGGCTTCTTTGTGCGACGTATTTGTAAACGACGCGTTTGGTACCGCGCACCGCGCGCACTGCTCAAACGTAGGAGTGGCGCAGCTTGTAGACACCGCAGTTGTCGGGTACTTAATGCAGAAGGAAATTGACTTCCTAGGCAATGCAGTAGAAAATCCGGTTCGTCCGTTTGTCGCTATCTTGGGCGGCGCAAAAGTTGCGGATAAGCTGAACGTAATTGACAACCTGCTTGAGAAATGCGATACGCTGATTATCGGCGGCGGCATGGCTTATACATTCTCCAAAGCGCAGGGAAATGAAATCGGCACTTCTTTGGTAGATGAGACAAAAATCGACTACTGCAAGGAAATGATTGAAAAAGCAAAGAAATTAGGCAAAAAACTGCTTCTCCCGGTAGACGCTGTAACGATCAAAGAATTCCCGAATCCGATCGACGCCGCAGTAGAGACTGAAGTATATGACGCAACCGCTATGCCGGCAGACCGCCAGGGATGCGATATCGGGCCAAAGACGCAGGAATTATTTGCAGATGCTGTAAAATCCGCGAAGACCGTCGTATGGAACGGGCCGATGGGCGTATTTGAAAACCCGACGCTTGCCGCAGGTACAATTGCGGTAGCAAAAGCGCTGGCTGAAACAGACGCAACAACAATTATCGGCGGTGGGGATTCTGCAGCGGCAGTCAACCAGCTTGGATTTGGCGATAAGATGTCACATATCTCTACCGGTGGCGGGGCTTCTTTGGAATTCTTGGAAGGAAAAGAACTGCCAGGCGTAGCAGCTGCAAACGATAAATAAAAGTTAAAACAAAATCCCAACGGCGGCATGCCAGGCTGTCAAAACAGCGTTATGCCTGGCAGCCGCAAATGACAGATAGAGCCGAAATTATGAAAGGATGAAACCATGGCAAGAAAGAAAATCGTAGCCGGAAACTGGAAGATGAACATGACTCCAGCGCAGGCTGTGAAATTAGCAGAAGAATTAAAACCGCTTGTAACAAGCGATGATGTAGAAGTTGTATACTGCGTGCCAGCAATCGATATTATCCCGGTTGTTGAAGCAGTCAAAGGCACAAACGTGGCAGTTGGCGCACAGAATATGTACCACGAAGATAGCGGCGCTTATACCGGGGAGATCGCTCCGGGCATGCTCGTAGAAGCAGGCGTAAAATATGTAATCATCGGCCACTCAGAGAGGCGCGATTATTTCAAAGAGAGCGATGAAATGTTGAATAAGAAGGTGAAGAAGGCGTTTGCACATGGCCTGACACCGATCCTTTGCTGCGGCGAATCTTTGGAGCAGCGGGAAATGGGCATTACATTGGACTGGATCCGGATGCAGATCAAGTCCGACTTAAAAGACATTACGCCGGCACAGGTTGCTTCGATGGTAATCGCATACGAGCCGATCTGGGCAATTGGAACTGGCAAAACAGCGACTTCCGACCAGGCGCAGGAAGTATGCGGCGCAATCCGCGAATGCATTGCGCAGATGTATGACCAGCCGACCGCGGACGCAGTACGCATCCAGTACGGCGGATCAGTAAACGCGGCAAACGCGGCGGAACTGTTCGGCAAACCGGACATTGACGGCGGCCTGGTAGGCGGCGCAAGCTTGAAGGCTGATTTTGGAAAAATTGTAAATTATAAATAATTATATTATGATAAAGAACAAGGACGGGTAGGGACGCAATGTTTTCTGCCTGTCCTTTTTTACCCGCAAGGTTTTAGAGCTCCATCCAGACAGCCCCTTACTTTAATTTCTGTCTGGATGGAGCTCTAGAACGAACGGGAAGGGGGAGGTTTTGTATATGCGACAAAAAGAAAAACACGCCGTATATAGAAAAGTGTATGCAAATGGATGCTGCCTGCCAGCGCTCTTTGCGGCTGCGCTGTTGTGTACGCTGCTGTTTTGCCCTTGCGCGGCCTCAGCAAACGTAAAGCTGGTTGATCGGGGCCAAAATATTGGTATTGAAGCCACATACCAGGTACGGCTGAAGGGGCAAGACCCAAAAGCGGTCTATACGTATACGAGCAGCGACAAAAAAATTGCCATTGTATCGAAGAAAGGTGTGGTGACCGGGAAGAAAGCTGGGAAGGCGGAAATTACGGTCCGGCAGTCTTTGGATCAGAAAGTAACAGTGGTTGGCACGTTAAATATCTGCGTCAAAAAGGCGGCGTTGCCGACCGGATTGGATATAGGGCTTGGCTTGGGCAACCAGCCTGGTTATTACCGGAGTTTGTATGAGGAAAATAAGCCGAAGTATGCTCTGGATTTGAAAAAAGACGTATTATACCGCAACCCGAAGGCAGAATATATATGCCGCTCCTGCGATGAATCAAAGCTGCTTTTAGCGGCAGACGGGGCGGTAATTGACACGCATGGCACCGGGTCGGTGGCGGTGGAGGTAACCGAGATTTATCAGGGGAAGGCCCGGCAGGTTGGCGTCTGGGACTTTATCTCAATTCTGAACCCGCGAATCTATGAATCAAAGACGACGATAACAATGGCAAAAGGGGAAAGTTTCCCTATAGAGATCTATTTGCAATGTTCTGGAAGGTATCTGCTGCAGACTTCCAATGTGCCGGAACCGGATGTTGCTTCGGTGTCGGATGCCAGTGAACAGGACTATTTTGTAGGGGACCAGGAGGTCATTACCTTTCAACCAGTCAAAGGGCCACGCTTTAATGGCCGGGTATACGCTGTGGGGGCGGGCATGCGGTATCTGCATGTCTACCTATATGATTATACGCAGCAAAAATACAATATCCCGCTTGGGTCTTATAAAATCAATGTAAAAGACCTGCCGGAGGCAGAAGTGATCCGAATGGAATTTGACAGAAACCCAGGCAAGTTTCGGGAAAAATATTCTGCGGCGGAAGGGCTGAAGATGGATGCCAACGGGCGAGAAGAGCTGGAATTTTATGTGTCGCCCTATAAATATACCGGGGGTTATGAAGTGTCCAGTTCTGATGAATCAGTCGTAAAAGTCATGTGCGCAACGACAAGGTTTGTGTTTGGCCCGGAATATGAAGCCGGGGAGTTGTTCTTGGCCGCTTATCAGCCGGGGACTGCAATTATCACGCTAAAAGCGGCCGGTGCGGAAACCTCCTTTCCGGTAACGGTTGCGCCAGTGGATTTTTATACAAATGAGAAATATGACGTCTACACATTTGTGGAGTTTGACGAAACTGGGGATAAAGAATATTGGGACCATATAAAAGTTGCATCTTCCGACCCTTCCATTGCCATTCTGGAAAATGACGGGATAGAACGTAGGTGGATATATGAACCGTTTATTTTGGAGCACGAAGGGGTCGTAATTTCAACTACAGACGAAAAAGAAACGCCGTTTAAATATGCGTCGTTTCAGATATTTACCAAAAATAAAACCGGGAAAGTTACGCTGACCGCTTCTTATCAGGGCACCGTTATCTACCGGAAAACAATCCGTGTAAAGAAGCGGTAAGTTTATTCGAAAGGAGTATTCTATGGAAGTACATACGGCCTGCCCGCAGACGGGCCGGCGAGAACGCAGCTTGTTATGTTTTTTTTACGCCGCCCTTTTTGCAGCGGTGTATACCGCGTTCATGCTGTCCAGCTATATGGCGGCGTTCGCGCAGACGAGGCTGGAACACAGCAGAGAATGCATTGCCGTGGAAGACAGCTACTTGGTACTGCTAAAGAAAGAGAAACGGGAAAAAGGCGTAAAGGTGTCGTATACCTATACGAGCAGCAATGAAGCGGTTGCCACAGTATCAAAAAAAGGATTTTATAAAGGGAAAAAAGCTGGAACGGCCGATATTTTAGTCAGGGAAATTGTAGATGGGAAGGCTACGGACGTCGGTACGTTTACGGTAGTAGTGAAGCAGAGCTGCTTGCAGCAAAAAAACGAACAACAAGTACACGGTTATCTAACGAACCAGCCGGGGTATTATCTTTTTGACGACCATGAGCCGGATGAAAGTCCCTATTCACTGCTGGACGGAGCGTTTATAAAATACCAGAATTCAAAAGCCAAATATCAGTTTTTTTCCTGCAATGAAAAAAGCTGCGGCTTGACGAGGACGGAACGGTACGGGAAGTGCATGGCACAGGTACGGTTTCGGTCGATGTTAAGGAGCTTTACCACAAAAAAATAAGGACGGTCGGCAGGCTTGTTCTTGGCATTATAAGCCCGAAGCCTCCGGAAACAGGAAAAATTATGGAGGTTGTGGCGGGGGAAACAATTTATGCTGGCGAATACAATGGCGACGCATGGCGTTATCACAAAATAGAAGAATTTATATTGCAGCTGTCCAAGTCGGAAAACCCGGATAAAGAAGCGGCGAATCAGCCGGAGGCAACATATACGAACGAGGATGGGGAGACTTTCATAGTTCCTTTTTCCAGATATCAGAAAGTAGAGCATGCAGGGGTATATTATGCGCATATCTTTATGTATGATTATACAAAGCAAAAATATACAAAATGCATTGGTACTTATCAAGTAAATGCCAGGCAGGTGCAGACAGCATTTACCAGGGTAGCGTCCTATTATCCGCCAGATAGGTACAACGTTTCGGAAGGCCTGCAGATACGCGCCGGAAATAGCATGGAAATACCATTCTATATGCAGTCCGATTACGACGGCGAATGTGAAGTGTCCAGTTCCGACGAATCGGTAGCAAGCGTAATGGCCAATACGGCTTACGAAAGGGCCGGCGCTGTGAAAGCCGGCAGGCTGTATGTAACCGCCAGCCGTCCTGGCATTTCTGTTATTACGTTAAAGACGCAAGAGAGCGAGCTTTCGTTTAAAGTAACGGTTGCGCCGGCTGTTTTCCAAACTGGCGGCGCGTACCAGGTGATGGCCTATCTGGCGTCTAACGTTCCAGACATGGGGGCGGATCAGGGGCTAACATTTACCTCTTCGAACCCGGAGGTTGCGTCGATGGAGGCGGCATGGATTCTAGGCTTGGACTTTTTAGATTCCGGCCAAAAGGACGCGTGCTTTACCGTACATACGAAAGACGTGCCTGGGCAGGCCACGCTGGCAGCCTTGTATCAGGGGGAAGTAGTCTACCAGGTTACGCTGGAGGTTCGGTAAGCAAAACAGGCCATGGGCTGCGTTTCTTTGTGTGAAACCGCCCATGGCCTGTTTTGATACATTGTTTGATACCCTTATCTTACGGCCTGTTAGATATATTATTTGATACCTTTATCTTACGGCCTGTTAGATACATTATTTGATACCTTTATCTTACGGCCTGTTTTTATACAGCTTAATTAGCCTTCGATTGCGATATACTGGCTTTTTTCCACTGCCGGTTTTGCTTCTTTTTTCGGTACAGTCAGCTTCAAGATACCGTTTTCAAATTTTGCTTTGATTTCGTCCTGGGTTATATTTTCGCCTACGTAAAAGCTCCTGCTGCAAGAACCGTAGTACCTTTCACGGCGGATATATTTTCCGTTTTCGTCTTTCTCATCTGTATCCTTTTTCGTAGCGGCATTAATAGTCAGATAGCCGTCTTTTAATTCTGCCTGTACGTCTTTTTTATCGTAGCCCGGAAGGTCGATGTCCAGTTCGTAGCCGTTTGCGGTTTCTTTGATATCCGTCCGCATAACGTTGGTGGCAGGGGCCGCATATCTCATAAGCTGTTTCGTCGGACGTGCAAAATCATTAAAAAAATCGTCAATTAAATTTTCTCCAAAAATACTAGGCATTAACATAGGTCAGTCCTCCATTCTTCATTGAATATATTGTTTTGTTAATTTGTTGTTTTGTTAGATTGTTCGTTTTGTTGCAATGTTGCCTTGCAACGTGTTGTTTCGCAATTTGCAATGTTGCCTTGCAACGTGTTGTTTCGCAATATGGAATCGCTTTTTATTACAATAAGTTGTTTCACAATTTGTATTGCTTTTTGTTCTGTAATTGTTATACCACACTTATTAGCACTCGTCAATAGTGAGTGCTAATAAAATTGTGAACATTTTGTGTCCTGTTCCATATAATGTCTGACAGGTTGTAGACAGCCAATAATAGTATTTGCGGAATCTCCTCCTTTTATTACTGATGCAAAGAAATTTATCTGGAATTTTTGTCCTGTATCGTATAGAAAACACGCTCTAGCAGGCAAAAATTTGATATGTTCCGATAAACAGCGCGCGAGAGTCCGCACCGTGTCCAACTGCCTGCGTTTTGGCGACCGGCAGCGAGCCGGCGTAATTTTTTACAAAAGACAGCATATCCAGCTGGATGCATTCCCGTTCCATCTGCGTAAACGTGCCTAGCAGAAGACCTTTTATTTTGTCAAAAACGCCCATCATTTTTAATTGGCTAAAATACGTTGTCATTTGCGCAATGTGCCCGCTTCGCGCTTCTAAAAACAGCAGTTTATCCTGCGGGTCAGGGAAACATCCGGTGCCAGCTAGCTTCAGCAGGCAGCGGATGTTGCCGCCGAAGACGACGCCTTCCATCTGCGTTCCTTGTAAAAATGTATAAGGAAAGGCAAACAGGGAAGGCGTTTTCTTGTGTATGGAATTAAAAAATGCCTCCTGCTGCATATCTGCATGGGCGGATACAAGATTTTTAACCTGGTAGAGGACGCCCGGCATACCAGCCTTGGCATAGCATGCATTTAAAATTGTCGTAAGGTCGCTGTAGCCCCAAAACAGCTTCGGATGGCTGGCAAGGACGGTAAAATCCAGATAAGGCAGGATTTCATTTGCTATATCCCCGCCGGAAATGTCAAATATAGATGAGATAGTTTTATCTAAATAAAAATCCATAAGCGTCTGGGCACGTTTTTGCGCGGGCGCGCTGAATACGGAATTAGACGCGTATATATAGGGGCTAAAAATTGGGCGCAGGCCGAGACGTTCCAAAGTGTGCGAAAGTCTGCCCAATACGGCTTTTTCGTCCGCGCTTTGCCCATTCGAGCAGCAGACAATGCCAACCTGGTCCCCGGGATGCGGGAGCAGAGGGGGTTCGGCAGGGTATGAGGCGGCGGTGGCTGCCGTTGTTTTGGTATCGGTGAAGGGAGATTCCATCATATTTTTTATCATAATTTTTGTACCTTTCTTTTGATTGTAGGACTGAAGCTTCAAACGCGCTTGAATATACTGCCTGCAAAGATTATACACAAATAGAGGGAGATTGTCACTCTAGCAACTATCCTTGTTAATTTTCACGGGGTGGGGATATCCCTTAAAAATGAGAACGAATAGATTGTTATCCGGCAGTTAAATTCTGGAACAGTTTTTAAGTTTTGTGCTA
>CASUON010000022.1 GCA_949457475.1 uncultured Lachnospiraceae bacterium | reverse complement strand
GTGGTGCGGAGCAGGCAGTTCCTTACTCTGATTTCTGTCCGGATGGAGTACTAGTTCCTGCCGTCGTTCTTCATTCTTTATTCTGCATATATCTGTTAATATAATCCTTCGTTCCTGTTCACTATATTCTTTTCGCAGAATATAAAAGGTATTTGAAGCCGAATACGCTGCAATACATCCTTCAATCTCTTTATTCTTACATGCCAGAACGATCTTTCTGGCATCTTCTTCATAAGGAACCCGTTTCAAAAGATAATCTAATAACACATTTGTATCAACTAATCTCTTCATATTCCATATTTCTCCTCCCGATAAGAGGCAAGCTCCTTATCATAATCCAAATAATCTGCTTTTTTTCTCATTCTTTCAAGTCTTGCAAATGCCCCATCTCTTCCACTGATATTATCCTCATCTGCATAGATTCCTTTCACTCCCTGCATAATCTGCACAATATAGACTAACTTATCTTCTGGTATCTATCCTAAATATTCTATAACCCTGCGGACATCTGTCTGTCCGGTCATTTTATAAATATGGTAGTCTTCCTTTAGCTGTTGCTCCAGATAGCCGCACGTGGTAATAAAGCATGAAAAGATAATCGCCTTAAACGGCTCGTCTAGCGTGTCCTCCGACAAATAGTCCAGCAGCTTTCGTAACGTTATGAATTTGCTATCCCTCTCCTGGACATTCATCCGCTCCCATTCGTCAGCCAGCTCCTTCAAACCCACAAAAAGCTTAGAATCTTTAGCTTTACCGCTTGTAACTAATAAACATTATGTAATTTCTTATACAAGCGGGAATTTATCTAATTGGAAAATTCAAGTACCGTTTCTTGTTCGTTTAGCTTATAAACGTGAGGGCTGTATGATGCTGTTACCGCAGTCCAGAGATTTTTGGCTCCCACATTTTTCTCATTGTATTTTATTTCCCATTGACCGTGATAACTTGACAAAATCAACTTTGCCGCTTCAAACGCATAATGCTTTCTTCGATAAGAAGGGAATATTGTAAATTCGGCTATGGTATAATCCGGACTATGTCCGATTGCCGAATAGGGATTGAGCATTGCAAAGCCAATCATTTTTTTATCATCGTAAATGAAAAATGCTTTTCTTTTTGGATCTTCAAAGTAAGCATAAAAATATCCATAGTGGTAATTACCCTGCTGATCCATCTCATCCGGATAGTATAATGTCATTTCATACAAATATTTTTGATTGATATTCCAAAAAAGTTCTTTATCATCTTCTTTGACAGCCTGTAATCGAATCATATTTCCACCTCGCATATCAAAGTGTCCATTTGACACTTTGGAATGAACTTTTGAACCTTTTAGAAGACACTCTTAATAAGCAATCCTAAAATAATCCAAATACGCTTTATATTTATCCTGTGCTGTCAGACAGGCATCTGTCAAATAGCCTTTTTCATTGTTCCATTCTTTCAATCCACGGTAATAGAATATTTTTAGATTGTCCTCGATAATGAACGGAACAATATTATATTTCAGACATTCCTTAAACATAATTAATCTGCCGACACGACCGTTACCATCTTGGAACGGATGAATACGTTCAAAGTTTACATGGAAGTCCAGAATATCCTCAAACGTCTTTTCTTCTTTTCCATTGTACTCTGTCAGCAGAGCTTTCATTTTATCGGCAACCTCTTCCGGAAGTACGGTATCCAAACCACCAACTTCATTTGGCATCTTTTTATAATCACCTACGGCAAACCAATCTTTTCTTGAGTCGCTGGTTCCATTCTTCAGGATCAAGTGAAGCTCTTTGATAAGCTTCTCGGTCAGCGCTGCCTTTGCGTTATCAATAATCATATCAATACAACGGAAGTGATTTGCTGTTTCAATCACATCGTCTACATTCAGCGCTTCTTTTTCTACCCCGATAGTGTTGGTTTCAAAGATGTATCTGGTCTGATCGTGGGTCAGACGGCTGCCCTCGATATGATTGGAGTTGTATGTTAAATCAATCTGTGTCTTATGATAAATGCCACCGGGACACTTACTTGATTTCTGCTCCTGCAGAATCTCTAGTAAGGTTATCGGCTGCTCTTTCTTCTTATTGGAACGCTCAGGCTTCTCTGCATTTTCAGGAATATTCCAAGTCTTTCCAGTAAGGAATGCACCGTTTACACGTCCTTGAGCACAGTAATTTCTAACGCTGCGCTCTGACACATTCCATTTTTTCGCTATTTCAGTAACTGAAAGGTATCGCATCTGCTCTCCTCTGTTTTCAATCAAATCAAAATTTACACTTTACTATGTTCTAGTATACTACTTTATCGGCAAAATATCCAATGTTTGCTAGCGATATTTTCCTTTATTTTTTGCCGTTTCCGGTAGGTACTCACTATTTACCGTTTACGTTTCAGCTTTAAAAAATATCAGGACTAAAAATCAGCGGAACCCCTTGTTTTCAGGCATTCCACTGATAACAGCTCACATATGATTGAAAAAAGAGCGTTTTTTCAATCATCACACATTTCGAAAATTCTCAAACGTCCGATACAAATCCAGCTGTCCCCACCCCCATTCCCGGTTCGGATACGTCCTGAACGCATCTCTGTCCGCCCCGCGAATCAAATAATTTTTAATCGTAACTGTCGTAGCCGAAATATCGTTTCGCCTAACGCCAGTCCATTCCAGCATAAGCGCCCCCGCGCCTGCCGTAATCGCCGCCGCCACACTAGTACCGCTGCGGGTTCCGTATTGCCCGTTTCCTACCGGCCCCCGTACGTCTACTGCAGGCGCAGCGATATCCGGCTTAATACTCCCGTCCGCCGCAAATCCCCTGCCGGATTCAAAATAAATGCTGTCGTCTTTTGTATTATAGCCGGCTACCGCAATCGTCTGCTGTGTATCCGAAGGCACTGTTAAAGTCGTATCTGGGTTTGAGCGCAGAAAAATCACTTCACCCGAAACCATGTCAGACATCGGCAGCCAGATATGGTACCTGCCATCTGTAAAATTACGCACACGTACCAGCAGTACCCAGACTCCAGCAACCGGCCGGTCAAACCTAATATTAACCAGCTCATCGCTGTTAGACACCCCTACCAGGCGGTAGTCTACGGACGCTACCGTCCCTTCAAATAAAAACCGGTATTCAACATGGCTAAAAGGCGTTGAGGGGCGCGCATTGAACCGCTCCCCAGTCGGCGAAATAACAGAAACTTCATACAGTTCAGGGGCGAGCGCCCACAGCTGAGCGTGAAAGCCGGCAACACCATCCGCTACGCTGATTTCGACACGCTCCTCCGACGACTGCCCGCTGATCCCGCCCAGAAAGTGATGCCGCTTATCCGCTTCATTCCCCGCTGCTACCACAATGCATCGCTGCCTTCTGGTAGCTACAGTAGCCAAAGATCCGGAAATCACATTCGTCCCGCTGCGGTTGCCCATATTTGTCCCAAGCGCAATGCAGATCGACAACGGTTTCCGCAGGCGGATTGCCAGCAGGTTCAGATAATGGATTCCCGCCATAATGTCATTTTCCTGAAATACCTGGGCATACTCCGGGATATAATAGTATTCTTTCAAATATTGCTTCGCTGTCTTTAGTTGTACAAACGCTAGGTCGCATCCCGGCGCCGCGCCGCTAAACTGATTGGCATAGTCCTCAGACCCCGCGGCCAGCGCGGCCAGAAACGTGCCGTGGCCGCTAATATGGGGTATCTCCCTGTCCAGCTCATCTTGAAGAAGCTCTTGATTAATCTGCTCCCGCGTGTACTCCGATCCGTAAATAAACCCTGCCGGCGGCATGCCGTCCCGGTCTTTTTGGTTCCAGATCGCTTCTATCCTGGTCGTGCCGTCCGAATGGCAAAACAGCGGATTGGTATAATCAAAATCCTCCCGTGTCAGATAATTGCCATGTACCTGCGGCTTTCCATACAATCTGGATATCGGCCTTACCATATACCATCACTTTCTCAATACAGGCATCCATGAACTCCTTTCTCATATCCGCATCCAAATCTGGAGGTGTTTCACATAGCGCGTCTTGAAAACGGGTAATTGCAATTTCTATCTGACGCAGTTTTTCCTCCAGCCGCTTGATTTGGGCGGAAATCCCAGCATCTGTCTGACGCATGAGTTCTTCCGGCTGGCCCGACACCGTTTCATGCCACCTTTCCTTCCCATTCGGATACTTCTGGCAACAACCATCCCCTGGCTTGCTCAACGCGGTAGCGTTCTTCCCCATACATTTATCCCTACTACGGACAGCACTCTCATATTCTGTAAGCCGTTTTCTCCATAGCTCAGTTTTCTGCCGTAGCAGCCGTTCCCGTTCTTTATGCAGGTTATCGATTTCCCGTCTGGCAGCCCTTTTTTGCTCCTGCTTTAATTTCTCCAGTTTCTCTATCCCTTCCGTCTTCGCGCACATCTGTTTTAAAACAGACTGTTCTAAAAACATAAGATCCATACGGCCAATACAACTCGTTTCCTGCGCAGCCGCAGCTTGTTGGCGGCAGCAAAAGTAGGGCGTCTTCCTGTCCCGTTTCAATGCGAGCGCCCTTCCGCAACCGCCGCAAAAAACTTTCCCTTGCAGCGGATGGTGGAATTGGCGCTTCTTTGCTCTTCCGTTCATGGCGTCTGCCGGATTCTTTGCTGTTCCATCCGCCGCGCATGCCCGCTTCTTTATCCTTCCGTTCCCCTTGCACGCGCGTCGTACCTGCAGCTGTTCGAACTCTTCCCGGGAAATGATCGCTGCATGATGATTTTTATACACCTGCCATTCGCTCCTTGGCTTTAAACAGTCTTTCCCGCCGACTTCCTCCCGCTTGTATTTTCCGTATACCATATCCCCCACATAAACAGGATTTTTCAACATTGAACAGATGGCCGCCCCATCCCAGTAATATCGTTTGGCACACGCCGCTGTAGCCGTCCGCTTTTTAGCCATTTTAAATCCCATCGGCGTTTTAATATGTTCCCGGTTCAACAGCCTGGCAATCTCTGTAGAAGTCATCCCGCCTAGCGCCAGCGAAAATATTTTTCTGACAACCGCAGCCTCGTCTTCTGCAATCACAAGCCTGTGGCGGTCTGCCGCATCCTTTGCGTAGCCAAACGGCGCATGCGCGCTGGCGTACTGCCCCTGCTTTTTCCTAGCATACAAGGAAGATTTTACTTTTAGGGACAAATCTTTCGAATACAAGTCGTACATCAGCCCTTTAAAAGAAGTTTCCAGCCCCGGCGCGTACCTGGCGCTGTCATAATGGTCATTCAATGAAATAAAGCGCACGCCAAGAAACGGAAAGACCTGTTCCAGGTAAGAGCCAAGTTCAATATAATCCCGCGAAAACCTGGAAAAATCTTTGACAATCACACAGTCAATCCTGCCGTCCCTTATCTGCTCCAGCATAGCCGCGACGCCCGGGCGCATAAAATTCGTCCCGGAAAACCCATCGTCCGAAAATTCGTTCCATTCATAATCCGCAAAATTTTTTTGGACATATCCTTTTAGCATCGCCCTCTGGCTGGCAATGCTGCCGCTTTCTTCCTCCCTGCCTTCATCCTCCTTGGACAGGCGCAAATAAGCCGCAATCCGGTAGCGCATCCTCATTCCCCCTTTCCTATAGACAATAAAACATACTCTTTCGTGAACGCTTTCCCTTTCCTACAGGCAATAAAATAACACGCCCCTCCGTATCAACAAACCCGAGCAACACCCCCTGGCCTGTAAGCGCCAGGTTTGTCTGGTCGCGTACCTGGATAATGCCGCTTTGCTCCAGCGTTAGATTATCCAAAATCCCAAAACACTTTGGGATCGACGCGTATGTATAATTCCCCCTGATCAAATCCTCGTCGCTCTCCGGCTGAAAATATACCGACTCATAAGTGGCATCCAGTTCCTGCCCGCAATAATCTTGCGGGACATACTCTTCGATATACCTCTTCTCTACAATAAAGTCATAATAATCATTCGCATATACTGCTTCTTCACAATTAGGCATAAGTATCCCCCGGCGTTTTATTTCCTATATTTCTTCTATTTTATGGCAAAATACAAAAAAAGTGACTGCCTTTTACAAGGCAGCCACTGTATTTATTCATAGACAGTTTCCACAAAAAACCTGTTTTAATCTGAAAATACAATACTGGAATGGCGCATTTTTACTTCCCGCAGCATTGTGTCCGAAGGCTCTACCTTCACTTCCTGGATCGCCCCTTCGCAAGAAAATATCATGCTGTAGATTTGGTGCTGCGGATTGCCGGAAGAATAGTCGATCACTTTTAGCTGCGGATTGCTGTGGAATCCGTCCAGCCGGTGTGAACTGACCGGCGCCATACACTGCAAATCGTTTAACGAATACGAATTGGCCTTTTTCCTGCGCTGTTTATTTTTTATAATCGTAATATCAAATTCATCTGAAACAAGCAGGTATTCGTATTCGCGGTACCTGTTTTTTATGGTATAGATCGTTACTGGGATCAAAATAACCCCGAGCAAAAACAGCATAATCTGAAACATCGCGCCATAAGCAATCAGCGCGATCGTTAAAACCACCAGCCCAAGCTTTAACTGCTTTCCCCTGATATCCTTTTCATCATGGACAATAACCTCTGCATATGAATCACCCATAGTTACCGTTCCTTTCTCCTTTTTTACTGAATCTATCTGTACGCCCGCTTACGCTAATATATATGCACGCCGCCCGTTTTCCTCCCGCAGCTATTTATAGCAGCCTATCCGGGCACCATTTCACACCGCCTATTTCTCTGACGGTTATCTATAGCAGCCTATCCGGGCAGCTCCATGCACCCGCGCATTTTAATCAATGGCCCTCCGGTGCCTTCCACATAATCGCCGGTAATTGTCACACTTCCGATATTATCATCTTTCGGGATTTCGTACATAATATCCAGCATAAATTCTTCGATAATCGCGCGTAGCGCCCTGGCCCCGACTTTCTTTTCCCTTGCCTTTTTTGCGATCGCATGCAGCGCGCTGTCGTCAAACTCAAGCTTCACTTCATCGTACGCAAGCAGTTTGCGGTACTGCTTTAAAATTGCGTTTTTCGGCTCCACAAGTATGCGCACGAGCATATCCTCGGTCAACGCCTCCAGCGAAAACAAAATCGGCAGCCGGCCGATAAATTCCGGGATCATTCCAAATTTTCGGATATCTTCTACCGTCACTTTGGACAGCAGGTTTTCATCTTTGTCGTACTTATCTTTTAAATCCGCCCGAAAACCGATGGAAGACTGTTTATTCAAGCGCTCTTTAATAATTTCATCCAGGTCTGGGAAGGCTCCGCCGCAGATAAATAATATATTTTTCGTATTTACCGTCGTCATCGGCACCATCATATTTTTGCTGCTCGCCCCTACCGGGACATCGACTTCCGCGCCTTCTAGCAGTTTTAGCATCCCCTGCTGCACCGATTCCCCGCTGACGTCCCGTTGGTTCGTATTCCTTTTTTTCGCGATCTTGTCAATCTCATCAATAAAAATAATGCCGTGCTCGGCGCGCTCCACGTCGTTGTCCGCCGCCGCCAAAAGCTTGGATACCACGCTTTCAATATCATCCCCGATATAGCCGGCTTCCGTCAAAGAAGTCGCGTCCGTAATAGCCAGCGGAACATCCAAAAGCCTTGCTAACGTCCTTACTAGGTACGTTTTTCCAGAACCGGTCGGCCCTACCATCAGCATATTGGATTTTTCAATCTCCACATCGTCCGCCGCGCCGTCGGCAGAAATCCGTTTATAATGATTGTATACCGCTACCGAGACTACTTTCTTTGCATGTTCCTGCCCGACGACATAATCATCCAGCTTTTCCTTGATCTTGTGGGGCGCCGGAATCGCATGGATATCAAATACCGGCTCCTGTTTTTTCTGTTTTGGCTTCTTCTTTTTGACTTTTTGCGTACCCGGCATAAAATTCTGCAAGTCAGATAAATTAATCATGCTGATATTCGGCATCCTGCCGTCCATATTGCGAAACGGCCCTAGCAGGTCGTCCATATGAAAACCGGATTTATTCATACTGTCAAATGTACGTTGCATACAATCCTGGCAGATCGTAATATTATTAGGGATTTTAATCATTTTGCCCGCCATGCTTTCCGTACGGTGGCAAATATAACAGATTTCTTCGTATCCATCGTTTTTCTCCTTCGGGGGCTCTTTTTCAGAAGAAACTTCCACCTTCTCCTTTCCGCTCCCCTCTTCGATGCTGTCCACTTCTCTAAAATCCTGTTCTGACATGTTCTACCCCATTTCATTCTTTACTCTGCGTTTGTTACAATAGTTTATTATAAAGAAGCCCGACTTTTTATGCAACTGATACGTAAAAATTTAATAATTTATTTATAAAGCGCCTCTTCCTCCTGCGCGCTTAGTTCCTTTTTGCGCCGGTTGTCCAGCACCCGTAGAAATTTGCCTACTTCTTCCCATGCCTGCTTCGATTCCGGCATCATCAGCTCCGCCATTTGGAATACATGGAACATTTCCTCGTATACGCTCAGCCGTACCTTCACGCCGGCTTCTTTTGCTTTTTGCGCTAGTAAGACCGAATCGCTTAGCAGCATTTCGATCGACCCTACTTGTATGAGCATCGGCGGAAATCCCTCATACATCCCAAACAGCGGCGAAATATAGGGGTTTTTAGGGTCTTCCCCCTGGACATAATCCAGGTTATAGAGCATACTGTCTTTGGTATTGCCAAACAACGGGTCTTTGGTAAAATTTGTCTCATAAGATTCCCCGCTTGCAGTCAGATCCGTCCAGGGCGACATCAGCACCAGCCCTTGCGGCAGCTCTATGCCATGGTCTTTTAAATACAGGCACAGCGCCAGCGCCAGCCCACCCCCGGCGGAATCCCCAGCAACTACAATCTGGCTCGGAGGACACCCCGCCTCCAGCAGCCATTCGTAGGCGGAAAATGCGTCTTCCAACGCCGCCGGGTACGGGTGCTCTGGCGCCACCCGGTAATCCGGCGTCAACACGCAGGCCCCTTTGCCCAGCTCGCTATATAACCCGGCAAAAGAATGGTAGCTGTTGCGCATAGCGCCAATATACCCGCCGCCGTGCAGCTGGAGTACCACGCGCTGCATATTTGGATTTTCGGCAGGACTGAGCAAGTAGGCCGGGCACTGCTGCAGCGTGATCGTCGTCAAATGGAAACAAGCCGGGCATTTCCACGGCGTTTCCACCATTTTTTTGCGTATCTCCCCTTTTTGCAGTTTTGGCCCTAATATGCGGTCCGCTGCCATCCGCGCGATAATATCCCGCACAATTGTAGCGCGGATACTGCTTTTTCCACTTTCATTTTCCACGATTTCTTCTATCCTTTCCAAACTGCGCTACAAGCACACTACGTGATTTCCCTTGCGCTATGCGCTTCATTACATTACAGGAAACATGCGTTTCCGCCCATTGACGGACCGCTTTCTTTCCTCACTTCGCCTCGCTCGCTTCATTACATTACAGGAAACATGCGTTTCCGCTCATTGACGGACCGCTTTCTTTCCTCACTTCGCCTCGCTCGCTTCATTACATTACAGGAAACATGCGTTTCCGCTCATTGACGGACCGCTTTCTTTCCTCACTTCGCTCTCACACGACGCACTACATTACATGGAACCTGCGCTTCAGCTCGTTGCTGGCGCGCCTGCCCCCAATGATTAGCGTCGCCAGAAATAGCATACAGGAAATCCCGAATACCACATAGCTCATAACTGGTTTTGTCACGACCCCGGCCAGGAACAGCAAAATGCCGATCCCGCTGCATACAATCATAAAAAGCTGCAGCGAAAGATAGCTCTGCCAGCTTCTAATATTGACTACCATCAATACGACCGTCATAATATCAATCGCAAGCAGCGCCGCCGGAACTGCGTAATTGAGCGACCAGCGCGTAAAACCAAACAAATAGTCGATCAGCACGATATATGCGATGCCGCACGCAGTGCCAATAATAATCTTGCTTAAATACCCCGCATGCTGGTTCTCAATCAAAAACAGCATTATCAGCTGCAAGTAGGCAAGCCCGCCAATTACAATGACGCACCACCACATCCCGTTTTGGTGCGTAACGTTAATGATTATAGACAGCGCCCCGACTACGATGGAAAGAAAGAGCACGATCCTTACGACCAGCTCTATCTTCTTTCCCTTCAAGCGGATATCCGGATAATACTCTTTTGCCGGCTCCGCGCCTTCATCCTCCACGACGCAGTGGCATAGCGGGCATACTTCCGTCTTATCCAAAATATGCACGCCGCATTTCACACACCTATTCATAGTACACCCCATTGCTTTCAATCACTACATCCAGCCCTTCCTTGGCCAACGTACGGAAAAAAATCCGCTGCACGACCGGCTCTTCCAATACCGAACTAAACGAAAATGCAAGGGTATCCTGGTACGAGCAAATATTCCCTTTCAATAGCTGCCCTTTGCTCATTGCCAAAAACGAATGGAACATCCGGATATAAGGCTCATACGCTTTTTGCACCTTGACATTGCCGATATTTGTCACCGTAGACGTATTCGCCAGAGCAGACGTCGTATATACGGACCGTATCGCCATATTTTTAATAGGAAGCGGTACGGCGCGCATCGCGAAATTTTTCTCATTCGACACGTTATAAGAAAAAATATCTTCCAGATTTTCTTTTGTAATCTGGCTGCGCAGGCTGTCCTTTACAATCTGCATCACTTCTTCAAACCCGTGGCTCTCCCGCTGCGGCAAAAATTCGGCGGATACCATAACGAAAAAGTTCTTTGTCGTCACGGAATCAAAGTACGGGCGCAAGTTTACCGGCACCGCGATCCGGATCGGGCGTTCGCTTGGCGCCCCATGCAGATACCCCTGGTAAATGCTCCACATAAAAACGGCTACCAGATATTCATTAATGCTCATTTCATGGCTTTTGCATACTTTTTTTAACTGCGAAATGTTTAAAAAGCCATGCATTACGCCAAACTCCTGCGTACGCAGTTTCTGCGCCTTCATAATATACGCCCGCCCGCTACGGTATTTTTTTGCATGGCTCTTCCTGTAATTTTGTAAAAAACTGTCTTCCAGGTTCAGCGATGTATCCGCGCTTAGGCGGTCGCCTTCTTGTTCCCGCAGTTTTGGATGGGTCAGCCGCAGGTACTGATACGTCAGTTCCTTTAAAAAATTCAGCCCGCCCATGCCGTCTGTCAGCACGTGGAACACCTCCAGGTTGATCCTACATTTATAATACGTCACGCGGAACATATAATTATTATTCCGGTTCTGTATAATATACCGGCACGGATACGTAGTTTCCTCCTTTACTTCCGGCGCCGGCTTGCCGTTTTCTTCAAAATAATACCAAAAAAACCCCTTGCGCAGCCTAACGTTAAAACCGTCGAATTTTGGCAGCACCATATCCAGCGCCTGCTGCAGGATATCGCCCATAACAGGCTCATCCAGCACCACGCTGATCCGGTACACGTTCGTCATATTTTCCCCAGCAATGACTGGGAACAGGTGCGCGGTATTATCCAGCTTATCCCACTTCGGTTCGCGGGAACGCTGCCTTGCTGCTTTCCGGTTTCGTCTTCTTGCTGCCTGCTGCTTATTAGTTTGCATATTATTTTGAGTATTATTTTGAGTATTATTTTCTTCTTTCTTCATATTATTTTCGGTTTCAAAACCCCTCTCCAATAGCCAAACAGCCAGATGCTGTTTTCACCCCAAAAACAGTATCTGGCTGCTATACCAGCGGTCGTTTTCCTTTATTTATAATTCTATTTATAATTCTATTTCATGAATCCATCCTTGCGGCGCTTCGATATGCCCCATCTGGATGCCGGTCAACGTGTCGTACAGCTTTTGGGTAACCGGCCCCATTTTTTCCATTCCGCTCGGGAAACAGATTTCCTCCCCATGATTTACAATTTTTCCAACCGGGGAAATCACTGCCGCAGTCCCGCACAAGCCGCACTCTGCAAACTCTTTCACTTCATCCAGGGCGATCTTGCGCTGCTCGACTTTCATCCCCAGGTACTTCTCAGCGACTACCATGAGCGAACGCCTTGTGATCGACGGCAGGATACTGTCGGATAATGGCGTTACAACCGTATTGTCGCTTGTTACAAACAAGAAGTTTGCCCCGCCGGTTTCTTCGACATACGTCCGGGAACCCGGGTCCAGGTATAGGTTTTCATCGTAGCCTGCTTCATGCGCAGTCACGATCGGATACAGGCTCATCGCATAGTTCAGCCCGGCCTTGATATTTCCAGTCCCATGCGGCGCCGCACGGTCAAAGTCGCTGACGCAGATCGTCAGCGGTTTTACGCCGCCTTTAAAATACGGGCCGACCGGCGTCGTAAAAATGCGGAACTGGTACTCATCCGCCGGCTTTACGCCAATTACTGGGTTGCTGCCAAACATATACGGACGGATATACAATGTAGCGCCCGAGCCAAACGGAGGCACATAAGACGCATTTGCCCTTACTGTCTGCGTAACCGCGTCGACAAACCGCTCTTTCGGAAATACCGGCATAATCAGCCGCTTGCAGGAATCTTCCATGCGCGCCGCGTTTAGGTCCGGGCGGAATGTCACAATCTTGTTGTCTTTCGTCGTATATGCTTTTAATCCTTCAAAACAGGTCTGCGCATATTGGAGCACCCCGGCGCACTCGCTGATCGTTACCATATCGTCGTCCGTCAAGACGCCGTCGTCCCATGCCCCGTCTTTATAATTCGCTACAAAGCGCTTATCTGTTTTGCGATAGGCAAATCCAATGTTTTCCCAGTCAATTTTCTGTTTTTCCATTAAATACCACAACCTTCCTTTGTCGTAAAGTTTTTGTATGTCTAGTTTACTCCGATGGAATACTACTGTCAAGATATGGCGTAATTTTTGCGAAGCCCTTTCGGATAATGATTTTTTAACATCCCCCCGGCTGCCTTGCCCCAGCCAAGCGAACAGCCGTGTACCGTTGCAAGCGTCCACCCTGCCTGCCCGTCAGCTGCGACAGCCTCTCCCTTCAGATACCGTTCGGGCTCTTCCAGTTCCATCGACTGCTTCACCTGCTGCGGGCGGAGCGCCATTGCCAGCGCGTGCGACGGCTCAAACCGTTTTTTCTTAAAGCTGCCGAGCGAGAGGCCGGCACGCTCTACTTTCAGTCCGTCTGTCGCTACCGCCGCATCCGGCGCCAGATACAAATGCTGCAAATAGGCGGTAATCCGCCCCTGCGCCAGGCAGTCTTCATACCAGTCTGCCAGCTGCGGCTCCAATACTTCATGGATAAAATCCTGGAATAAAATATACGGCAGTTTTTGAGGCGCCTTTTGCTTTTTCACCTTGCCTGGCCCACGCTGCGTCCACTCCCCCGCTTTCCGGAACCTGGCCGCGTAATGCCCCTCTCCCCTCTGCTGGTGCGGTAACAGGTGCATACACTGCTCCAGCTCCAGCTGCGGATAGGCATCCGTAAGCCACTTTGTATTCTGCTCGTTTTCTTCCGGCGCAAACGTACAAGTCGAATAAACGATCGTCCCGCCCGGCTTTAGCATTTGTTGCGCGCAGGATAATATCTCCCGCTGCCTGGCGGCGCATACGGCTACCTGCTGCAGGCTCCATTCCCCGCGCGATTGGACGTCCTTGCGGAACATGCCCTCTCCGGAGCAGGGCGCGTCCACTAGTATCCGGTCAAAAAATTCCGGAAAACACGCCGAAAGCCGCTGCGGCGTTTCATTCAATACGTATGCGTTAGCAACGCCCATGCGTTCTATATTACGCGACAGCGTTTTTGCCCGGGACGGTATGACTTCGTTTGCGACAAGCAGGCCCTGTCCGCCCATGCGGCCAGCGATCTGCGTGCTCTTTCCTCCCGGGGCGGCGCACAAGTCCAAGATTTTTTCACCGGGACGCGGGCCCAGCAGTTCTACGACCGCCATCGCGCTCGGCTCCTGGATATAATATGCGCCGGCTTCGTGCAGCGCCAGCCTGCCCGGATGCACCTGCGGCGGATAATAAAACCCTTCTTCTGCCCACGCTACCGGCTCCAATGCAACCTGCATCTGCGCAAACAGCGCACACAGCCTGTCTTTTTCTATTTTCAGCGGGTTATAGCGCAGCCCGTACGTCCGTTCTTCCTGGTACGACGCCAGAAAATCCCCGTACGCATCGCCCAGCTGCCCCCGCATCCGGTCTTTAAAGTCCTGTGGAAGTTCCACGCTGCCCCTCCTCCTGCGGCTGGCCGCCGAATACTTCCTGGATCAAATGATCCAGCTCCTTCCATACGTCCGTGTCTTTGAATTCTTGCAGCTTATCCGCTACGCTGCGGTAATACCAGGCATGCATCTCCTTGCGCTTTTCATGAAACCGCTGCCAAAATTCATTTCCGTGCTCCCGATAGCCCTGGTACGTCGCACGCATATTGGAAAGCTTATCGGACAGCGCAATGATCTTTTCTTCCCGCGTCTTATGGTCGAGGCTGTCAATAAATTCCTGCTTTCGGATTTTCCATGTCTTGGACGCGTCCTGCCCCCGTCTCTTGTTTTCACTTTCTGCCTGCACAAGCTGCGCGACCCGGCCTCCAAAATCCCGCGCGATGTCCTGCGCCCCATAAGGCGTATCTTCGATAATATCATGGAACAACGCTGCGATTACGACGTCCTGGTCGTCCGTCAGCGTCATCGCAATCAACGCCGTCTCAATCGGATGGACAATGTAAGGCACCGACGACCCTTTGCGCACCTGACCCTTATGCGCATGCATCGCAAACTGCATGGCAAGTTCATATTTTTTTCTGCGCTCTTCCTTCATTGCGTCCGGCCCCTTATCGGTGCTTACAGACTGCGCGCAGGCCTTCGCAAACGCTGCGCGGCCCGCCGCGTCGTCTTCGAATTCCCCCTGCGATACCCCTAGTTTGTACATGTCTGCCTCCTTTTAGCTGCTGCGGGGCCGCCTTTTCGATGGATGTATACGTAACCGGCCCCTTGCGCATTCCCCAGGCCTCAAGCGCTCATAGGCAGCCGCCCTTTGCACTCTAGGCCTGGACGACGCGCAGGCAGCCAACATTATTCCGTCTGCTCCTGCTGTGATGCCTCAAATAGTTCCATTACATAGTTCATTACATTTCCTTCGGAAGGCGCTTCTTTTAAATTCACCCAGGAGCCGTCCCAGCGTATCTCCTTTAACAGAAATTCCCCATTTTGCGGGTCTGCCGCTTTTTCAACTACGTAACAGCAAATCCATTCCGTCTGTGGATTCCATACAATATACATTTCGCGGCAGTTTGTTTGAAACAAATGCTTGCTTGGCAGCATGATCTGCATAATATTCATATCTTCCCTGACGTCCAGTTCCATAATATCAAAATCATCCGCCGTGAATTCAAAATGCTCCTCCTGGTTCACCTCCGTATACGGATGGCGGTACATATCGCACAATGTTTCCGCAGACAGCCCTTTGATAAATTCCAGTTTCTTACCAAATAATTCACCCGGAATTTTTCGAAACTCCACGTTATACCTCGTAATCATACGAAAATCATCCAGTTTTATGGTCGTCGTCTGAAACTTCGGCATTTCCTGCTCGATCTGGTTGCTCAGCTCCAGCATCTGCTTTTTAATCATCAGATTGTCCGAATAAGGGTTTAAAACAAGCCCTTGCACAACATCCCCGCTTTCCAGCAGCATGGACACGCACTGCTTGTACTTTAATTTCTGCATCCCTTCATACGACTGGTCTTCCGGAAATTTGCTTACTGAAGTAAATGCTGGCACATACATTTCCTCTTCTTTATTTTTAATTACATATGGCTGTATCCTCTGTTTCTTCTGGTTAATCATAACCGGCACAAACACATCCATTTCTTTTAGCTCCATAACTAGCCCCAGCAGCGTCTCCCGGGTTGGATCCGCAATATAGGTATGCATACATTCCAACAGCTTAGCGTCATCAATATCGTTTTCTCTAATATCCATTCCTTTATCTCCGTATTTTCCTATTTTTATAACAACTCCATTCTATCTCATTTGCGCCTGTTTTTCCATATATTTTCATAAAAAAGTTGCAGGCAGGCGCCCCTTATGGACGCCTGCCTGCTATATTCGCTTAGGAACTGGCAACAAATAACTTATGCAAATGACGCAGGATACACCGTTTTAACCAGCCGGATTCCCCTGGTCGTCATCCGCCACGGTACGCAGCAGCGGCTTTTGCCGGTACTGCTCTACAATGGATAGATCCCTCTGCCGCACGCCATACTGTAATAAAAAAATCCCGGTATAAGTAAATAGCACGCCAACGGTCAGCCACAGCAAAAAGAAAAACGGCTGGTCGATACGGTAAAACAGAACCGTATTCAAAAATACGCCGGCAATGTTAAAAAATGCATGCAGCAAAATTGGAATCAAAAGCGTCCCGCCTGCTTCACAGACATAACCAAGCACCAGCCCTAAAAAAGCCGCATAAATCCCTTGAATCATATTTAAATGAAACACACCGAACAAAACTGCCTGCAAGCAGACCGCCGGAATTACGCGCATAGCTTTTTTTGCATAACCAAGGGTAACCCCGCGAAAAATCAGTTCTTCCGACACCGGCGCGATAATACAAGAATATACCGCAAGCAGTGGAGAAACAGAATCAAATCCTACCGTATCCATTAACGATTCATACGCCTGCATCCAGTCCGGGCGCAGCACTGCGACAAAGCTCATAAGATACGTCGTAATATATTGCAAACCGACTGCAAGCAAAGGCAACGCCAGCAAAATCCAATGGTTTAACGACTGGCCCAGCGGAACCTGTTCCTGCTCGTGTGCAATTTTTTTCCAGTACCAGTACCCAAAAATCGCCACTGCGACAACCGCATATACGACGGAAAGTGTAACGGTAAACGAGCCAGTTGTCCAGACGGCGTACATTTTCTGATAAACTTCGTTTAACGGATAAGACTGATAGTTTTGCAGGATCACAGCCATCGCGGAAATACCAAATATTGGAATACAGATTACATTCTGCAGCCCAATAGTAAGCAGTAAAGGGAGCAGGCAAAATAGTATACGCCCAATACGTTTCATAATATCATCCTCCTAGGCGGCATCCAGTGCCGCAGACAATGCATTTTTCACACTCTAGCAATCGCCGTTTCATTTTCCGATATGCATTTGCGCCTGCCCTTGCAATCGCCCTTGAACTTTCTGGCACGCTTTTGCGCCCGCCTTCACACTTTCTGGCACGCTTTTGCGCCTGCCCTTGCACTTTTCTCGCACACTCTAACGCGCCAAGACCTGAACGATCTCGCCCACATACATCGTATGGAAATCATCGTCTTCATACCATTTATCCTTGATTTCGGAATCCATAAATTGCTCTGGCAGGATCGGGGTTGCCGACATTTTCCTGCAGCAGATTGCCAGGTTTCCTTCATCAATAAACGGAATATTTTCATAATAATTTACGTGCATATTCGCGCTGCTGATTTTATCTTCTTTGCGGCCGGATACAATGCCGAAATATTTTAAAGCAGATTTATAGGATTTATCAAAAAAAGTAAGGGAAAAATGGTCGCTTTTATCAATAAACTCTTTTGTATAACGGCTTTCCCTTATAAAACAGAATGCGGTTTCTTTGCCCCATAAGACCCCAAGGCCGCCCCAGCTAGCTGTCATGGCATTCGTTTTCTCACCGTCATCTGCTGTAATCAGCATCCATTCTTTGCCGATTTTTTTAAATGGATTTAATTCAATCATGTCAAGTGGATAAGGCTGAAATGCATGCATAAATGAACTCCTTTCAAATTAGAATTGTATTTTTCTATATTATAGCAATTTACTAGCCAAAATACAACTGGGCGCCTACGGAAAGTTATAATTTTTGTTGCCGCTAAACCGTTAATTTTTTCCCATTTATTTCCGATACATGTAATAGTTACAAGGATTGTAAATTATACAGTAGGAACCACGGACGGTATATAGTCCAGGCATTACGCCTGGATGGTATGCCGTTTTTTGTGCACAAAAATCATATGCTTTAACATCTGATTTTTCGATCTGCCTCTTGGTACCAGCAGACAGTCTTTTTCCATGTTCTGTGAGGTATCTTTCCGCGGGCATCGGCATTGCCGCAAAGGCGTAGTGCCTGCGGATATAGACCAGGAATGGATTCTTGTCTATCCGCGGATTCAGACTGTACCATAAGTCCGGATTGCAGTATCCGTGCAGCTGGCGCGTACAGTCTCCAAAACGCTGCATGGGCGTCTTGCTGCCATCGGACATATTAATAAGGAGGTTTACTTATGATCATTAATTCCAGTGAAATGAACATGGCCTCAGCGCGGAAATTTTCTTCGATGAGGCGCACAAATTCGCCGTTTTCCTCTGTCGGAAAACTATCTGCATCACGCTCCTTCGTTCGGACGGCGGTATCTACGGCACAGACGGCGGTTGGCAAAGATTCCGAGGGCGAGGAAAAAAACACGCTGCATTCCAACGACGACCTTATGGCGCGTTTTTCCCAAAGCCGTAGTATCCGTGCCGCAGGCCTGGAAAATATGCGCGGGATGCAGTCAATCCATCAGATACGCAGCCGATCCATCAGCTATATGCTGCGCCAGTTCTTCTGGAGAAGCAGCTGGGGGCAAGACCCGATTGCCGCTTTATTTGCAGACCGCGTAAGCGGAAGCAGCCTGGGCTTTGCAACCCCGTTTCAATTTTCCTTAAACAATACTGTTTCCTACGAAGAAGCCGAGCAGACAGATTTTGCTACGGAAGGGACCGTTGTAACCGCATCTGGCAAAGAGATTAATTTTAATGTTGAAGTGTCCATGTCGCGTTCTTTTTAT
This sequence comes from uncultured Lachnospiraceae bacterium, assembly GCA_949457475.1. Taxonomy (GTDB): domain Bacteria; phylum Bacillota; class Clostridia; order Lachnospirales; family Lachnospiraceae; genus Eubacterium_J. The sequence goes on along the minus strand of CASUON010000022.1, from coordinate 1,952 downwards.
GAGGAAACAGCCCCGCTGATCGATTTCAGTTCCCTGCAGCTTACCGACCCGTTAGTAATTAACCTGGATTCCGAAGTTGCTTCTGTCTCAGACCAGAAGTTTTATTTTGACCTGGATGCGGACGGGCGCCAGGAACAAATATCCAAGCTCGGTGCCGGGAGTGCTTTTCTCGCACTGGACAAAAACGGGGATGGCGTAATTAACGACGGCAGCGAACTCTTTGGCGCGTTGACTGGAAACGGCTTTGCAGAACTGGCCAAATATGACCAGGATGGCAACGGATGGATCGACGAAGCAGATGAAATTTTCGACAAGCTACTAGTTTGGCAAAAAGACGAAGACGGCAACGACGTCCTGCGCAGCATTGGCGCGGCAGGCATCGGGGCAATCTATCTTGGAAATGTCAATACGAACTTTTCCCTAAACTCAGCGTCTGACAACCATACCAACGCGGTAATCCGCAGTACTGGCATGTTTTTATATGAAAACGGAAATACCGGGACTATGCAGCAGGTCGATTTCGCAAAATAACACGCGCTGCTGCATACAAAAAACTGATAAAATATTTTCAGAATAGCCACTCTATATATGCAACGAGCCCTTTGCAAAGTCGACAAGCTTTTCGTAGAATAGCCACTCTATCACATTCACGGAAAATAAGAGCCGTTTTGATAGAATGGCTATTCTGTTATATAAGTTTTTTATAAGGAACTTAATATTTTCACGGCCTTGTCCAAATACGGATTTACCTTTTCATAGAACGTACCTGCGTCCGCCGCTGCCGCAATCTGCGGGTCTAACGGCACTTTTCCAAGCAGCGGTATTCCCAGCTCTTCGGAAACGGCTCCTACATGGCTTTCGCCAAACAAGCGTATCTGTTTCCCGCAATCCGGGCATACCAGATAGCTGAAGTTTTCCACAATGCCAAGCACCGGAATATCCATCATAGACGCCATACGGTAAGCTTTTTTGACAATCATCTGCACCAGTTCCTGCGGGGACGTCACGATAATAACGCCGTCCACCGGCAACGATTGGAATACCGTCAACGGCACGTCACCGGTTCCCGGAGGCATATCGATCAATAAATAATCCAGCTCCCCCCATGCGACATCTGTCCAAAACTGCTTAACGGCCCCGCCAATGACAGGCCCCCTCCAGATCACCGGGTCTTCCGGGTTCTCAATCAGCAAGTTGATGGACATCAATTTCATGCCTTCTTTTGTCTCTACCGGCATAATCATGCCTTCTTCGTTGCCGTAGGCTTCGCCGATTACGCCAAACATCTTAGGGATCGACGGCCCGGTAATATCCGCATCCATAATTCCTATGCGGTTTCCGGCTTTTTTCATTTCGGATGCAAGTAATGCGGTTACAAACGACTTTCCTACGCCGCCTTTTCCACTGACTACACCAATTACTTTTTTAATCTTGGAATATTTGTTTGCCGGTTCCAGCAAACTCTGCGGCCCTTGCTTAGAGCTGCAGTTTTCACGCTGTTGCGTGGTACATGTGGATGCGCTCGGGCATCCATTGCACTGACTTTCTGCCATGCTTGATTCCTCCCTCTATTCCCTTTCTTATATAAAATTTTGGTACGGTTGGGCATCCTTTTCTATTTTAAAGTATGTGCTATCCGTTAATGTATCATGCATATTTTGCAATGTCAACTACCTTTCACATTTTGTATTGCCTAACATCTGATACACTTTATATTGCCTAACATCTAACACACTTGGTATTGTCAACCATCTTTCGACTAATATCATAACATTAAATTAGGCCGCTTGCAATATATACACAAAAAACGATCCGTATTTTACTTGTTCGGAATTGCTTTTCATGGGGTGGGATATCCCTTAAAAATGAGAACTAATAGGTTGTTATCCAACAAAACCGTGCATATTTTTGTATCCCGGACGCCGGAACCAGGCAGCAGGCCCGTCCAGATG
>CASUON010000021.1 GCA_949457475.1 uncultured Lachnospiraceae bacterium | reverse complement strand
CTGCTATGACGGGCATGTCGCGATCTATGTTGGCAATGACACGGTTATTCACGCAAGCAATCCTGCAAGCGGGATTAAATATACTTCTCCGGCAAATTACCGGACAGTAGTGGCAGTGCGCCGAATTTTTTAAAACATATGTTAGAGCGTGTTTGAAAAATCATCCCCGCAATAACAAAATAAAGCGTAAGCTCCGTACTATATGGTACGGGGCTTTTTTTGCGCAGGAAAATGCAAATGTTTTTGAAATATTTTGTAATAAATGTGTAATTAATTTACAAAAAGTATGAAATGAAATTGGAAAATCCGTGCTGTTGTGCAAAATAACCAAAAGATAACAAAAAGTTAAAATTGGATAATATATAAGGTGGAAAGTTATCACAAGTTATCCCGAGTTATCCACAACGAAAAATGTCGAAAATATGAAAAAATAAAGTTATACACGAGTTTATAAACATTATCCACAATTTTAACGGTGGAAAAGTTGGTGGATAGCTTGTTTATCAACGAAAATATGTTTTGTTAATAAGTAACAAAGTTGATAACTTCCGAAAATAAACAATAAAAACTATTGACATTTGAAAAGTGAAAAAAGTGTGCGCGGCAAATATAAGATGTCAAATATTTTTTATAATTTTGTAAATATTTTAGATAGAAATCTAAAAATGAAATTTGTAATATGCACCATAACTTGCCAAAATAAAAAAGTTTTGCTATACTGTAGACTTATCGTGAAAGGGATGGTTTAGCGAGGTAATGTATGGTAAAGAAAATCCGACTGCTCGGTATGGAAATCGACAATTACTCTCTTCCGGAGGAAGTGCTGCGGGGGGAAGAGTTTATAAATAAGAGTGAACTAAATATTATCCGGACATTATCTATGAAGATGTTAAGTCTGGCTGTTGATAACAAAGCGGTGCGGGCGGGGATTGAACAGGCGGACCTTTTGGTCATAGGCAATAAAGAAATTTTGCTGGAAGCAGGGATACGCTCCAGCCAGCGCTTGTGGGAAGCAAGCGAGCATGGGTTTATGCGGGAGTATTTAAAGCGCATATGTACAGACTGCCGCCGCGTGTTCCTTCTGGCGCCTGATCGTGCGGAGCTGGAAGTTTTTCGGGAATATTTAAAATCGACGTATGAAAAGATGTATATTGTGGGAGACTACGTGGTAGAAAAATGCGGCAAAGATTTTGATATTATGATTAATGAAATTAATGCGCATGTGCCAGATGTGATATTGTCTGTGCTGGATTTTTTGCTGGAAGACGAATTTCTGCCGGACGCAAGGGAAAAAATCGACGCAAAAGTCTGGTATTCTTTGGGGGAGCAGTACCATTCCCCGGCGGGGAAATTGCCGTTTCTTATGAAGGTACGGCAGCTGATTTACAGAGGGAAATTTAAAAATGTAATTCATAATTATAAGGAATATAATGAATAAGAAGAAACTTTATTCCTACCTGCTTATTTTGTCAGGTACAGGACTTATGGCATTTGCAATTAAAAGCTCTTATGACCCGATTGGGCTTGTTACCGGCGGGTTTACCGGTATTGGCATTATGCTGCGCAGGCTTACGGCAGGGTTTATAAAAGGCGGGATTCCCATCTGGTTTACGAACTTGGTGTTAAATATCCCGTTGTTGATGATCTCATACAAGCTAAAAGGCGGCCGTTTTATTGGCCGTACCGTTGCCGCGTCGTTGCTGCTGTCGTTTTGGCTGGGGATTATCCCGGATTGCGACATTGCGGGCGGCGATTATCTGTTAGCTTCTGTATATGGCGGCGTGCTGACCGGCGCTGGGGTTGGGTTAGTCCTAAGCGCGCAGGCGGCAACCGGAGGGACGGACCTGATCGCAACACTGCTCCATATAAAACTGCGCGCATATTCGATTGCCCAGATATTACAGGTGATTGACGGGGCGATCATTGTGGCGGGCATTTATGTCTGCGGCCTGCGTGCTTCTTTATACGCGGTTTTTTCCGTTATAATCGTATCCCGGGTATCCGACCTGATTACAGAAGGCGGTAAGTTTTCAAAAGCTGTTTATATTATCTCTGATAAATATGAACAGATTGCGGATTCTGTTATGCATGATATGGACCGGGGGACAACGCTGCTGCCAGCGGTTGGTATGTACCAGCGGGAAGAACGCAATATGCTGTTTTGCGTCGTTTCCAAAAAGGAAGTCCCAGCCTTAAAGGAATATATTAGAAATATTGACGCCAGGGCATTTGTGATTGTAACCGATGTAAGAGAAGTGCTCGGGGAAGGCTTTTTGGAATATTAGCACAAAAAAAAGTGAGTTTCCCCTTTATTTTTTCTACGTTTTGTATTATTATGTTCCTATCTGGATGAATGTTCTGGATGAATGATAAGGCAGAATGTTACAGCAAGAGAAGGAGAAGAAAATATGATATCAAATCAAATACTCCAGAATACAATAGATGGGTTGAAGGGGATTACTCGGACGGATTTGTGCGTCATTGATACAGAAGGAAAAGTACTGGCGTCGACTTTTTCAGACGGGGAGAAATATTCGGAATCTGCTCTATTATTTGTGGAATCGCCGGCGGACAGCCAGGTGATGCAAGGATGCCAGTTTTTTAAAGTGTTTGATGAACATCAGCTCGAATACGTATTGCTTGCAGACGGGGAATCCGATGATGAATATATGGTTGGCAAAATTGCCAGTTTTCAGATTCAGAATTTACTGATCGCATATAAAGAACGATTTGACAAAGATAATTTTATAAAGAACTTGCTTTTGGATAACCTGTTGCTTGTGGATATTTATAACAGGGCAAAGAAGCTGCATATAGAAACCGACGTGCGCAGGGCCGTTTATATTATTGAGACCAACCGCGAAAAAGACGGCAACGAACTGGAAAAAGTAAGGAGTTTATTTGGCGGAAAATCCAAAGACTTTGTAACCGCCGTAGATGAAAAAAATATTATTGTCGTAAAGGAGCTGGCGGAAAACGAGGGGTATGACGACCTGAATAAAACGGCGGAAGTAATATGGAATCTTTTTTCTGCAGACCCAAACGGGCAGGAACATATTGCCTATGGTACGATTGTGGGAGAGATCAAGGAGGTTTCCCGCTCTTTTAAAGAAGCGCGGATGGCGCTAGACGTAGGGAAGATTTTCTTTGAAGATAAAGATATTATCGCTTATTCCCAGCTTGGCATTGGGAGGCTGATCTACCAGCTGCCGATTCCGTTGTGCAAGATGTTTATAAAAGAAATATTCGAAAACCGCTCTCCGGATGAATTTGACGAAGAGACATTAACTACAATCAACAAGTTTTTTGAAAACAGCCTGAACGTTTCCGAGACTTCCAGGCAGCTGTATATCCACCGCAATACGCTCGTATACCGCCTGGATAAGCTGCAAAAAAGCACAGGGCTTGATTTGCGGGTGTTTGAAGACGCAATTACGTTTAAAATTGCCCTGATGGTTGTAAAATATATGAAATATATGGAGACACTAGATTATTAATTTAAGGAGGATGTATGATACGGCTTGAGAATGTAAGTAAAACATACTCAGAAGGTATTCCGGCATTAAACGATGTAAATATCCAGATCAAGGAGGGGGAATTTGTATTTATTGTAGGCGACAGCGGTTCGGGGAAATCGACGCTGATTAAGCTGCTGCTTAAAGAGCTGGAGCCGACGGCGGGGACCGTGTACATAAATAACCAGCCCTTGAACCAGATAAAGCATAAACAGGTCCCGAAATTCCGCAGGCAGGTAGGCGTCGTATTCCAGGACTTCCGTCTGCTAAAAGACCGCAACGTATATGATAACGTAGGGTTTGCGCTTCGCGTAGTAGGGGAGTCGAGCCGGACAATACGCAGAAAAGTGCCGCAAATGCTGTCTATGGTCGGCCTGGCTGCAAAATACCGTTCTTACCCCAAGCAGTTATCCGGCGGGGAACAGCAGCGCGTTGCAATTGCGCGCGCACTGATTAACGCGCCGAAGATACTGTTAGCGGATGAGCCGACCGGCAACTTGGACAGCAACAACGCATGGGAAATTATGAAACTGTTAGAAGAGATCAATGCCCGTGGAACGACGGTCGTTGTTGTAACGCATAACCTTGACATTGTACGGGGGATGAAAAAGCGCGTCATTACGATTGAACAGGGGATTGTAGTCGGCGATGACGAGCAGGAGGATTATTTCGATGAGAATTAGTGGTACGTTATATTCTTTGAAGCAGGGGATTATAAATATATGGAGGAACAAGCTTTTTTCCACAGCGTCCATTGCGACTATGACAGCCTGTATTTTTTTATTCGGGGTGTTTTATTCCCTTGTAACCAATTTTCAGGCAATCGTAGAAAACGTGGAAGGGGGAGTGGCAATTACTGTCCTCTTTGAAGACGGGATATCAGAAGAGCAGATACAAGCGATCGGCCAGGCGATTTCACTAAGGCCTGAGGTTGCAGATCGGGACTATACGTCTGCAGAAGAAGCGTGGGAAGAGTATAAGAAGATATATTTTGACGGGGACGAAGAAGCAATGCAGGGATTTGAAGAAGACAACCCGCTGGCCCATTCTGCCAGTTATGAAGTGTTCTTAAAAGATGTTTCCCAACAGGAAGAGCTGGTAACATATTTGGAGTCCCTAGACGGCGTGCGCGAAGTAAACCAGTCTAAAATGGTAGCGAACATGCTGACTGATTTTAACCGGCTGATCGGCTACGTTTCACTCGGAATCATCCTGATTTTGTTTGCCGTAGCGATTTTTTTGATTAGCAATACCGTAACGGTCGGAATTACCGTGCGCAGGGAAGAGATCGCGATTATGAAGCTAATTGGTGCGACAGATTATCTGGTCAAAGCGCCGTTTTACGTAGAGGGGATATTTATTGGGCTGATCGGTTCGGTTTTGCCGCTGCTTATCTTGCGTGTGATGTACGGCAAACTGATTGAGTTTATTACAGTTCGTTTTAGCTTTTTATCAAACTTGCTGACATTTCTGCCGGTGCAGGAAGTATTCCGGACATTAGTCCCGGTGGCGATAGTGCTTGGCGTTGGCATTGGTTTTATTGGGAGTGCCTTTACTGTCCGCAAGCATCTGCACGTATAATCGAAGTGAAATCAAAACCAGAATTAATTTTTGATAATTTAAATTGAAATGAAAAGAATGAAATAGGAATTTGTGTATGGAAGATAGGCAGGACAAATTGGAAGACGCGCTAGAAGTCGTCGAAATAAAGAAAGAAAATGGATTTGCAAAAGGTGTGATAACCGGGGTGTTATCCGCCATTTGCATTTTTCTGATTCTGGGAGCAGGCGGTATCTTTTGGCTGCAGGGGCGGTTTAGCACAGGAAACGTAGGGCCGAGCGCTTCTGCAAACATTATGAATAATACTGTTAGGACAAAGATCAATGAATTGACATCGATGATCCACCAGTATTATTATGAAGATGTAGATACGCAGGATTTAATCGAAGGGCTGTATAAAGGGCTGTTTAAAAGCCTAGATGACCCGTATTCCGCATATTATACAGAGGAAGAATACCAGGAAATGATGATTTCCACCAGCGCCCAGTATTTTGGAATTGGCGCGGTGCTGCAGCAGGACCGGGAAACCATGCAGGTATCGATTATTCGGGTATATGATGAAACCCCATCGCAAAAAGCCGGACTGAAAGCCGGAGATACGATCGTAAAGGTTGGAGATATTGACGCCCGGTCGATGGAGCTGTCCGAGCTGGTAACCCATATCCGGGGGGAAAAAGACAGCAAAGTGCATCTGACTATTGCGCGAGAGGGGGAGGACAGCTACCTGGAGTTCCATGTAAAACGTGGAAAAGTGGAAGTCCCAACTGTGGACGGCAGGCTGCTGGAAGATGGTATCGGCTTGATTGTCATTGCGGAATTTGGCAAAGCAACCGCTAAAGATTTTGAAAAACAAGTCGAGGATTTGCAGGCGCAAGGCATGACGAAGCTGATTGTAGATTTGCGGGATAACCCGGGCGGCATTATGGAATCGGTAACGGAAATACTGGATTATATCCTCCCGGAAGGTCTGATTGTATATACGGAAGATAAATATGGAAACCGTCAGGAAGTATCTTCCGATGGCGAACGTTATTTGGATATTCCAATTGCGGTATTGATTAATGGCAACAGTGCGAGTTGTTCAGAGATTTTCGCAGGGGCTATACGCGACTATGAATACGGCACTTTGATCGGGACGACGACGTTTGGCAAAGGAGTGGTACAGACCGTCAGCCCGTTGACCGATAAAAGCGCGATCAAACTGACAACCGCGAAATATTTCACGCCAAAGGGTGAGAATATCCATGGAACCGGTATAGAGCCGGATATTAAATTAAAGTATAAGTATTCTGGAGCGAAAGACAAAAAATATAACTATAAAAAAGACAACCAGGTGCGCCGGGCGATCAAAGAGTTAAAACGCATGAACCGGCCGTCGTAATACCTACAGAACCTAGAACATTGGCATTACAAGGGTTGGGAAAGCTGGAATAGCTCAAATCCCCATCGGGGCTGTTTTACAGAGGTTACTAAGAAAACAAGCGCTCTGCAATTGACAGCGCGAAGATTTTCTTATAAAATAAATCAAATTATAATAATTATAGAAAGTTGGTGATAAAATGGTTGAATTAGACCCATACCGGTATACGTTTCATACTTTTGAAAAACCATTATATGATTTGAGGGATTCACTTTGACCTCGCTAATAAAGGTAAAAAGGTAGAGGAATTAGAACGTGAGATGGAGGCGCCGGATTTTTGGAATAACGCCCAGGACTCACAGAAAAAAATGAAGGAATTAAAAAGCCTGAAAGATGATATCCAGATTTATGCAGATCTGGAGACAAAATACGAGGATATCGAGACGCTGCTACAGATGGGGGAGGAAGAAGGAGACTTATCCTTGCTCCCGGAAATTGAAGAGGCGATCGCAACTTACCAGAATCAGTTTGAATCCATTCGGATTAAGACGTTGTTATCCGGGGAATACGATGCGGATAACGCAATTGTTTCCTTAAACGCGGGTGCCGGAGGGACGGAATCTTGCGATTGGGCGTCCATGCTGTATCGTATGTATACAAGGTGGGCAACCAACAAAGGCTATGAACTAGAAGTATTGGATTTCCATGAAGGGGATGAAGCCGGCATTAAATCCGTTACTTTCCAGGTGAGCGGCGAGAACGCCTATGGTTATTTGAAGTCAGAAAAAGGCGTCCACCGCCTTGTGCGTATTTCACCGTTTAACGCGGCCGGAAAACGGCAGACTTCATTTGTTTCTTGCGATGTCATGCCGGATATTGAGGAAGATATTGACGTAGAAATCAAGGATGAAGATATCCGTATAGATACGTATCGTTCCAGTGGCGCCGGCGGACAGCATATCAACAAGACATCTTCAGCAATCCGGATTACACATTTCCCTACGGGGATTGTAGTGACCTGCCAAAATGAGCGTTCCCAGCATATGAACAAAGATAAAGCGATGCAGATGTTAAAATCAAAGCTGTATCTGCTCAAACAGGAGGAACAGGAGCAGAAAGAGGCTGGTATTCGCGGGGAAGTGACAGAGATCGGCTGGGGCAACCAGATTCGTTCTTATGTGATGCAGCCGTATACGATGGTAAAAGACCATCGGACAAATGCCGAGAGCGGGAATGTGGGAGCAGTGATGGATGGAGATTTGGATATGTTTATGAATGCATACCTGAAATGGACATCGAAAAATTAGCAAGGAGTAAGAATGAGATGATAAAGATTGCTGTCATGGGATATGGAACGATTGGTTCCGGAGTTGTAAAAGTAATTGAAACAAACCAGGAAAGTATATGTAAAAAAATTGGCGAGGGCATTGAGGTGAAGTACATACTCGATGTCCGTGATTTTGAGGGGGACCCGATTCAAAAAAAGGTGGTGCATGATTACCAGGTGATCGCACAGGACCCAGAAATTGCCATTGTTGTCGAGACAATGGGCGGGGTAGAGCCTGCATATACATTTGTAAAAGCGATGTTGCTCGCCGGAAAGAGCGTTACAACTTCGAATAAGGCGCTGGTTGCAGTGCATGGCTCAGACCTTGTCGCAACCGCAAAAGACAAAAATGTGAACTTTATGTTTGAAGCCAGCGTTGGAGGGGGTATCCCGATTATCCGCGCGTTAAACTCCTGTCTGACCGCGGACCAGATCGAAGAGATCAGCGGGATTATGAACGGCACGACCAATTATATGCTGACCAAAATGACGCAGGACGGCAGTGGCTTTGAAGAGGTATTAAAAGAAGCGCAGGAAAAAGGGTATGCGGAAAAAGACCCGACCGCCGATATTGAAGGGTACGACGCCTGCCGCAAGATTGCGATTCTTACTTCGTTGATTGCCGCGCAGCAGGTGGATTTTGAGGACGTTCACACGGAAGGGATTACGCGCATTAGCGCGACCGATATTTTATATGCGAAGAAAATGGGGCGTATGATAAAACTACTTGCGACAAGCCGGCAGGTGGGGGATACGTATACGGTGATTGTAGCCCCGTTCTTACTGCCGAAAGAGCATCCGCTGTATAATGTCAACGGCGTATTTAACGCCATTTTTGTACGGGGGAATATGCTAGGCGACGCAATGTTTTATGGCAGCGGAGCAGGCAGCTTGCCGACGGCAAGCGCCGTAGTCGCGGACGTCGTAGAGCTTGCGAAGCATATTGGCAGGCACATAGAACTGGCGTGGAGCCCGCAGAAGCTTCACATCGCTGATTACAGGCAGCAGGCAGGACGTTTCTTTGTCCGTACATCGGCACAGCGCGCGGAGGTTGAAAACATATTTGGAGAAGTAGAATATGTGGACGTAACGGAAGTTGCAGGTGAAATTGGCTTTATAACTTCAGAAATGAAAGAATCTGATTATGAACATAAGGCGGAGCAATTAGGGAATATTCTACAGATGATCCGCTTTCATTCCGAATAAGAAACGGACGATGCTAAATGCATGGCAGATTTTGCAGGGCGTTTGAATTATGGATCGCCACATAGCAAAATCCGCCATGCGTTTTATATATGCGAGAAACTAGGGGAAACTGGCTGGTAGAAAAGGCTATAAGCGAAATGCCATTATGTATAACTTGTTTTCTGCGGCTGTTACCGGAAATCGTCAATGGTAATATCCATAGACCCTTGTTTTTTACGGTCAAGAGAACCGGTTAAATCTAAATAGAAGTTTGCGGAAGTTTGTGCGATATATGGGGAAATCCACAGAAATCCTATTCCGAATGAACAAATGCCGAGCAGCCGCCAGCCAAGGAAACTGATTTGCAGTAAAAATAATTTTTTCTTGTTCCCATGCATGAGTGTGCGGGATACCTGAAAGCCTGTTTGTATCGTCATGTCCGGGTGCTCTATATACAACGGGTGCACAAGAATGTAACGGTAATATAAAAACAGCTCAACGACAGATAAAATGGCTATTATTACGGCACAGCAGAAAAAATAAAATGTAGGGTTTCCTGCAAAGCGGTAGTCCGACAAGGCGACGATGCCGATCGCTGCTGGAATGAGCGGGAGCAGGAGCAATACGGCCTGTAGCAACGCGGCAAGGATATAACGGTCGGGCTGGTTGCGGAAAGCCCAAAAAATATCGGAAAAAACAGGCTGCTGCCCCTGCGCGAGCAGCAGATGGATTCTTATAACCGCGGCGCCTACTAGACGCGTAAGGATCAAAATGATAAACGCCGCGATTGCATTAGATACGGCTTCTATATTTAATGTTACGGTTTGAAATGAAAAACCGATGGAAAACGGCGATAATAATACGGCTGGAAAAATGCCGGCAATTAGGATTACTAACACCATCGTCGTATAATTGCCCGTCAAAAATTCGCGGGCAAGCCTTTTTAGTTCGCCCAGGCTGCGGGGTTGTCCTTTTTGATGAAAAATGTTTTGATCGAAAGTATTTAGGTTTGGCATAGATTGTTCACACTTTCTTAGGCGGCATAATCAATATTCGAGCCGATCAAACGCATTGCGTCCAATGCCCGTTGGTTCTTTTGATAGGGGTTGTTCATATCTACATTGTCCAGGCCCCGCCCGTTTGCATTCTCGTCGCCGGGATAGGAAATCATCGTATTTGTGGTGCCGCCGGAAACGTATGAAGTGCCGCATTCCGGGCAGATCGCGGTACGAAGCGTTACATTGCACGATACGACATCCCCGCCTTTTTGGGCGGCTTTTTGGTACGCGTTTGATACATGCTGCTGTTCATGGGCCCTTACGGTAGACGCGGACGCTTGCGGGGAAATATGCCCAGGCGCTTTAAAAGAGACGTCTGTCTCATTGGAGCCGTCTTGGTATTTGCGTTCCCGGCATGTCTGGCACTCTGCAGGGGATGACCGGTAGCCGCTTTTTACTTTTTTACTGTCGTCAAGCGTTTGCTCTGTAGAAGAAGAATTGGAACCGGCCGCCTGCGCGTATCCAGGCGTAGCGTAACGGGCCGCTTGCGTGTATCCAGGCACAGCATAGTAGCCTCCATAGTTCGCGTTATAAGAAAAAGGGGAAAGTCCTTGTATCATCATAACAGATCACCTCTCAATCATAAATTCTTAATTTAGCTACAATACCTATTTATAAATCAAAGAGCTATCATGTTGCAAAACTATTGTGTTATTATACCACAAGAAAACGGGAAAGAAAATCAAAAATGAGAAAATCAGACGAAAAAAATGTCTGTAGGACAGACGCCAGTAAAACAGACGCTAGTAATACAGTTGTCTGCAAAATCCGTACAATAGAAGACGATTTTTATTTTATCGGTTGCGCATTGTTTGTTTTTATAGGGGTTTTTCTGTCTATATTACAGATACGGCCGGAAGTCATAAACCAGATTAAGCCGCCGCCTTGTTTGTTCCATTATCTGACGGGCTATTACTGCCCGGGGTGCGGGGGGACGCGTGCAACTGCAGCATTGCTGCACGGGAACTTGCTGGCGTCTATGCGTTTTCATCCAATCGTCGTCTATGCGGCGGCGGTTTATTTGGCGTTTATGGGGTCGCAGACGGTGGAACGCATCAGCTGCGGCAGGATTCGTGTCGGGATGCGTTATCACAATAGATATGTATGGGCGGCCTTGCTGATTATCATGATAAATTTTATCATGAAAAACATACTCCATTATTACTGCGGATATACCATGTAACTAAAATTTTCCTTTTATTTTTGCTGAGACTGTATCATCTGCAAATAAGTGTTCATAAAGGCGTCGAGGCTGCCATATTGTTTTATCACTAGAATAAAAGAGCCGGCTGTCAGGCTGACGGTTAATGCGATCGCAAATACGCTAATAGACAGTGCCGTTTTTGCGTTATAGGACATTGTGGATTCTCCACCTTTCGATAGCAGTGCAAATATAATGCCTAAAATGCCGCAAAGAAAAGAAATGTAAATGCAGCAGACCGTAGAAACAGAAATGGTGCTTAAAATGACCGCTGCTGTAATCATTGGCTGTGAACGTTTATTCATAAATTACCTCCAATAGCCATAACGGCTGAATCAAAGTGCCAGGACAAGTATAACATGTGGGACGGAAAAAAACAATGTTGTGTTAGGCTTTACACTTTCGATTCTTTTCAGTATAATACCAGATGAATTAACGTTGAAAAATTTATAAAGTGGTTTTTAAATACGCTCGAAAGGGAATCGGGCATAAAATTCATAGAAAGGCGCATGGCTGCATGCAAAAAGAGCAAAAAGAGATGGATACGACACAAACAATACAGACATTAGCAAAGGAATTGCAGATCACACAAGGGCAGGTACAAGCAGCAGTAAAGCTGATCGATGAAGGGAATACGATCCCTTTCATAGCCCGCTATCGAAAAGAAGCGACCGGGGCGTTAAATGACGAGGTGCTGCGCAACCTTTATGACCGGCTGAATTACCTGCGCAACTTGGAGGACAAAAAACAGCAGGTTATCGCCAGCATTGAGGAGCAGGGTAAGCTGACCGAGGAACTGCGGGCGCAAATTGAAGCGGCGCAGACGCTTGTCATCGTTGACGACTTGTACCGCCCGTACCGCCCGAAACGCAGGACAAGGGCTACAATAGCCAAAGAGAAAGGGCTAGAGCCGCTTGCTAATATTATCCTGCTGCAGACGACAAACAAATCATTGGAAGAAGAAGCGCAGGCATTCTTGGACCCGGAAAAAGTACCTTCGCCGCAAGAAGCAATCGCTGGCGCTTCGGATATTATTGCGGAATCGATATCGGATGAAGCGGATTACCGAATCCGTATCCGGGAGATGACCGTAAAAAAGGGAATGGTTGTTTCTTCGGCCAAAGATCCAGAAGTAGAGTCTGTCTATGAAATGTATTATGATTTTACAGAGAGTATTGCCAAAATTGTCGGGCACCGTATCCTGGCTCTAAACCGCGGGGAGACAGAAAAAATTTTACATGTAAAAATAGAAGCGCCGCAGGAAGATATCCTCCGCTACTTGGAAAAACAGCTGATTAAAAAGAATAATCCTAATACAACCCCGGTATTAAAAGCGATCATCCAAGATAGCTACCAGAGGCTGATCGCTCCGTCCATAGAACGCGAGATCAGAAATGACCTGACGGAAAAGGCGGAAGACGGGGCGATCCATGTCTTTGGAAAGAACCTGGAGCAGCTGCTGATGCAGCCGCCAATTGTGAACCAGGTTGTATTAGGATGGGACCCGGCATTCCGCACAGGCTGCAAAATAGCGGTCGTAGATCCTACGGGCAAAGTGCTCGATACTACCGTCATATATCCGACCGCCCCACAGAATAAAGTCGAAGAATCCAAAACGGTGATTAAAAACCTGATCGACAAATATAATGTTACCTTAATTTCTTTGGGAAACGGCACGGCATCCAGAGAATCAGAAATGGTAATTGTAGAATTGTTAAAAGAGCTGCATAAGCCGGTTCAGTATGTGATTGTAAATGAGGCCGGCGCTTCGGTATATTCCGCAAGCAAGCTTGCAACAGAAGAATTTCCGAACTTCGATGTCGGGCAGCGCAGCGCGGCTTCGATGGCCAGGCGCCTGCAAGACCCGCTGGCGGAACTTGTAAAAATTGATCCAAAATCCATTGGCGTCGGACAGTATCAGCACGATATGAACCAAAAGAAGTTAAATGAGGCTTTAACAGGAGTCGTGGAAAACTGCGTAAATAAAGTCGGCGTAGACCTGAACACCGCTTCGGTTTCCCTATTGGCATATATATCCGGCATCAGCAAAGCGGTTGCAAAAAACATTGTGGCTTACCGGGAGGAGCACGGACGGTTTGAAGCCCGTTCCCAGTTATTAAAAGTCTCAAAGCTTGGCCCAAAAGCATACGAGCAATGCGCCGGGTTCGCGCGTATTATAGGCGGGAAAAATCCGCTGGACGCGACCGCGGTGCATCCGGAAAGCTACCATGCCACAGAATTGCTCCTAAAAAAGCTTGGCTATAATCCGCAGGATATTACTGCAGGCAGGCTACAGGGCATTTCGAAAAAGATTGCGGATTATAAAAAGCTCGCGCAGGAAATAGAAATCGGTGAGATAACGTTAAAGGATATTGTCAAAGAACTTGAGAAGCCGGCAAGGGACCCAAGGGAAGATATGCCAAAGCCGATTTTGCGCAGCGACGTATTAGAATTAAAAGATTTGACGCCGGGAATGATATTAAAAGGCACCGTACGAAATGTCATTGATTTTGGGGCGTTTGTTGATATTGGCGTGCACCAGGATGGGCTGGTACATATTTCACAAATCTGCGACCGGTATATCCGTCATCCGTTGGAAGCAGTTAGCGTTGGCGATATTGTAGAGGTAAAAGTATTAAGCGTTGACGTGGCAAAAAAAAGGATTCAGCTGACGATGAAAGGCTTGGCTTAACAGCGTCCGTTTTGAAGTTGTATCCCGGCCAGAAAGATGCTATACTGAATGCAGAGGGGAATTTATATGAAAACAGAATTTGATATACAGCTTAAGACAATCGATATGTACCGTTATAATTTATACCATGCGTATACATCATTGAACGGCTACCTTGCGATTCTAATGGCAGCTGTTGCGTTTGCGGGCGCAGTAAAGACATGGGGCGAAGTCAGCCTGTCTTATACATTCCTCTATACAGCGTTAGGGATCATCCTGCTTGTATATACGCCTGTCGCGCTCTATCTGCGCTCTAGGCAGCAGGTAATGGGCTCCCCGGTTTTAAAACATACGTTGCATTATGTAATAGACGATACCGGGGTAACGACGTCGCAAGGGGAGGCCAGTTCCACATTGGAATGGGGCCAGGTATACCGTGTAGTTTCTACAAAACACAATATTTTGATCTGCATCAATCCCAGCAATGCGTTTATCGTCCCGGTTGAGCAGGTGACGCAAGAGTATGCGGCTATTCGCCAGATCGCGCAGACGCATTTGGAAAAATACAGGTTTAAAATGAAAGCGTCGGTACATAAATCAGTGCATTCGCATTAGATTTGCATTAAATTTGCATTAAATTTGCATAAGAAAGGGGGCTGGCAATCATACAATGGTATATGAGACACGTGTCTATGAAACATGTTCAGCGGAGGAAACAGCCAAGTTGGCAGAAAACCTCGCAGCGCAAGCCAAACCAGGAAATGTCTACGCCCTGCGAGGCGAGCTTGGCGTCGGGAAAACTGTTTTTACGCAGGGGGTTGCCAGGGGGCTGGGCATCAAAACGCCGGTTTGTAGCCCTACATTTACAATTGTACAGATATATGAAGAGGGGCGCATGCCATTTTATCATTTTGACGTCTATCGGATTGCAGATGTAGAAGAGATGGATGAGATTGGCTATGAAGATTATTTTTACGGGGAAGGCCTTACAATGGTCGAATGGGCTGACCTGTTCCCGGAAATCCTGCCGCCTGTCTATTGGCGGATCACGATAGAAAAGGATTTGGAAAAAGGATTCGACTATCGGCGTATAACGATTGAAAAGATATGCGGCAAAAAGGAAGCGTGATTCTGTTTTCCATCTATATGGTTTGAGGAGGGCGATTATGAAAATATTGGCAATAGATAGTTCCGGCCTTGTAGCAAGCGTAGCCATTGTAGAAGGGGCCAATGTACTGGCCGAATATACCGTCAATTATAAAAAGACGCATTCCCAGACACTCCTTCCAATGATCGATGAGGTGTCCAAAATGATTGAGCTTGACCTGGGTACGATCGATGCGATCGCTGTCGCGGGCGGGCCGGGTTCGTTTACCGGGCTGCGTATTGGCAGCGCTACAGCAAAAGGGCTTGGGTTTGCGCTAGACAAGCCGCTGGTTGCCGTCCCTACCGTCGATGGCATAGCCTATAACCTTGCGGGGGCCGCCACGCTGGTATGCCCGTTGATGGACGCCAGAAGAGAGCAGGTTTATACGGGGCTTTATGAATTTGAAGATGAAAAGATGCACGTGCTGCTGCCACAGTGCGCGATTGGGATAGATGAACTTATCGCCCATGTCAATGAAAAAGGCCGTAAGGTCACGTTTTTAGGAGACGGTGTACAAGTATACCAATCTTATCTTGAAAAGGCGTGTACCGTACCTTATGCATTTGCGCCGGCACATCTGAACAAGCAGCGCGCAGCGGCTGTCGCCGTCCTTGCCATGCAGTACTATGAGGTAGGAAAAATACAGACCGCAGAAGAATACCGGCCGGAGTATCTGCGCCTGTCCCAGGCGGAACGTGAACGGATGAATAGGCAGTAGGATTAGAAGAAGCCGGGAAAAATGTCGTAAGCGAATCGAGAATAAAAGGACAGGCAAGATGAGCAGAAAAAGCCAGAAAAATAACGTATGCGAATCGAGCATGAAAGGACAGGCACGAGGAGTGGAAAAGCCGAAAAACCTCGTAAGCGAAAACGAATAAGTACACAGAGCGGGATAAAATAGCATAATAGCATGCATGGAGTAGAAATGGATACAGATACGGGAAAAAACATACGGATTGAACGAATGACAGAAGAATTTATCCCGCAGGTTGCGGCCATAGAAGCAGAAATCTTTTCTACGCCATGGTCGGGGCAGGGGTTTGCGGATGCGCTTGCAATGGATCATACGCTGTTTTATGCGGCCCTGGCGCAAAGGCAGGTTGTTGGATATTGCGGGATTTACCTTGCCGCGGATGAAGGGGAAATTACAAATGTGGCGGTACATCCTCAATTCCGCAGGCGCGGCATAGCCTGGCAGTTGTTGCGGCATATGGCGTCGCACGCTTTTACGGGAGGCACCGATCGGATTTTTTTAGAAGTGCGCAAGTCAAATTTCGCAGCAATTTCTTTATATACAAAATTTGGATTTAAAAATGTTGGAAACAGAAGAAATTTTTATCAGAATCCAATGGAAGATGCACTGGTGATGATGTGCGAATCAGCCGATATTAAATAAAATGATACAAAACGGACAGATAAAGCTGTATGGGATATATCCTTTCCTTAGGGAATCAGCCAGAAATTCCCGCTATACGCTCCCGGTTTCTTTGTTTATACTATGCATAGCAAGAAACCAAATAAACACACAGCCAAGCCAATCGGGAGGTATTAGATGAATATTTATTGTAATTGCTGCGGAAAAGAAATTCGGTTCCACGAAAACGGGAAGACTGCGCTTGAAGATTATATTGCGATTGATAAAAATTGGGGATATTTTTCCGGAAAGGACGGCATACGCCAGAAAATGATTGTGTGTGAATCCTGCTTTGACGCATGGGTAGAAAAATTTGCGATCGCACCGCAAGAAGAAGAGGAATTGGAATTGTTATAGAATGAAGGTGTAAAAATGTTAGATGTTTGTTTGCTTGGGACTGCTGGAATGATGCCGCTGCCGCACCGTTTTCTGACGTCGCTGTTGACGCGGTATAATGGCAGCAGCCTGTTGCTGGATTGCGGGGAAGCCACCCAGATTGCAGTGAAAAAAGCTGGGTGGAGTTTCCATTCAATTGATACGATCTGTTTTACCCATTATCATGCGGACCATATCAGCGGCCTGCCGGGGATGCTTTTAACAATGGGGAATGCAGAACGGACGGAGCCGTTGACGCTTTTTGGCCCCAAAGGCTTGAAACAAGTAGTTGCGGCGTTACGTACAATTGCGCCGGAATTGCCGTTTGAAGTCCATTGTGAAGAAATCACAGAGCCAGAACAGGTTTTTTACCGAAATGGCTATAAAATCACTGCGTTTAAAGTAAATCATAATGTAGTATGTTATGGATATACGATAGAAATTGAACGGCAGGGGCGTTTCCACCCGGAAAACGCGTTGCAGTATGGAATTCCCAAAAATTTTTGGGGGGTTTTGCAAAAAGGCATTCCTGTACAGTACGACGGATGTGAATATACTCCGGATATGGTTATGGGGCCGGCGCGTAAGGGTATTAAACTGACTTACTGCACAGACACTCGCCCTACGGAGTCATTGGTAAAAAATGCCAGGGGGGCGGATTTGCTGATCTGTGAAGGGATGTATGCGGAAAAGGACAAGCTGGCAAAAGCAAAGCAGTATAAACATATGACATTTTATGAAGCTGCCAGGGTTGCAAAAGAAGCTGCTGTTTCGGAATTGTGGCTGACGCATTTTTCACCGTCTTTGGTGCATGCAGGGGACTATATGCCGCAGGTGCGCGAGATTTTTTCTAACGCCCACCTGGGAAAAGATGGGAAAATGACCGAACTAAATTTTGAAGATGAAGCCACTCCGGAACAGGAAAAATAAATAGCGAAAGGAGTGGGGGTTGTGAAATATACAAAAGGTATTGTGATTGGAATATTAATGATAGCGTTGATTGGCGGATATTATTATTATTTGTCGCATCGGGATGCAAAACCAGCGGACGATAATGTAGAGATTACCCGGCTGGATGAAGTGGTTTTAAAGCAGCTGGACCAGGCATATCCACCTACTCCAAGAGAAGTAATTAAGTTTTACAACCAGTTTATAGAATGCGTATATAGTGACGAATATAGTGATACGCAGTTTAACCAGCTGGTGGACCAAGCAAGGCAGCTGATGGATCAAGAGCTCTTGGAGGCAAATCCGCTGGAGGATTATAAAACGAAACTGAAAGCTGAAATTGCCGCATATAAAGATAAGAAACAAAAGATTATACAGACAGGGGTTTGTGCTTCGGACGAGGTGATTTACCGGGAAATTGAAAAAAAGAAATGCGCCTATGTACAGACAACCTATTTTATAAAAGAAGGGAATGGGGATTTTTTCCGGACATACCAGCGCTATTTGCTACGCATGGATCAAAACGACAAATGGAAGATTTTGTCATTTTACCTAATGGATGGCCCGGAAGATGAAGCATAGCCTGATTCCAGCAAAGTTCGTTACGAAACAAATAATTATCAAATAAGATCTTTTCATTTACACCAGTTTACAAGTTTTTTATTTCATACCATATATAGATTATTCTATCGTTATTAATTACAATAGATAGTTCGTATTTTCACTAAAATACATTGAAATCATACAAGTTGTAAACTGGTGTTTTCATTTAGATATTATGGAAAAAGCAAGGGCATAAAACCGTAATGGCAAAGGGAGGTATGCATTTGGACGGGACGCAGGAGGTAAACATACTGGCGATTGAGAGTTCTTGTGACGAAACGGCAGCCGCCGTTATTGTGAACGGCAGGGATGTCCGCTCAAATATTATTTCTTCGCAAATTGATATACATACATTGTATGGTGGCGTAGTGCCAGAAATCGCATCGCGAAAGCATATCGAAAGGATCAACCAGGTAATCGCGCAGGCGCTGTATACAGCAGGAATGACGTTAGCGGATATAGATGCCATTGCAGTGACCTACGGGCCTGGATTGGTAGGTGCGTTATTAGTGGGGGTTGCGCAGGCAAAGGCGATTGCGTTTGCAAAGCAGCTGCCGCTTATTGGCGTAAATCATATAGAAGGCCATATCAACGCAAATTATATTGAAAACCGTGATCTGGAGCCTCCGTTTATGTGCCTGGTTGTATCTGGAGGGCACACACATCTGGTAAATGTAGCGGATTATGGGGTATATGAAGTCATTGGAAGGACAAGGGACGACGCGGCGGGCGAAGCTTTCGATAAAGTTGCACGCGCAATTGGCCTGGGGTATCCGGGCGGGCCGAAAATTGAAAAAGCGGCGCGATTGGGCAACGCTGACGCAGTGGCCTTTCCGCGCGCAAAAGTAGGGGGCAATGCGTACGACTTTTCTTTTAGTGGACTAAAATCTGCTGTTTTAAATTATTTAAACGGATGCAAAATGAAAGGTATTACAATTAATCGGGAAGACGTAGCAGCATCTTTTCAAAAAGCAGTGGTAGATGTGCTCGTAGGGAATGCAATGCACGCGGTAGAGCAGTATCAGGCGCAGAAACTAGCGATTGCTGGAGGGGTAGCGTCAAATGCATGTTTGCGGGCTAGCATAGAAGCTGCCTGTAAAGAACATGGCATCCGCTTTTACCATCCGTCTCCGATTTTATGTACAGATAATGCGGCCATGATAGGGACTGCGGCGTATTACGCATACCTTGCAGGGAGACGGGACGGCTGGAATTTGAATGCGGTGCCAAATTTAAAATTGGGTGATGAAACACGTATGAAAACATAGATTCGGGTTAAATAATCAGACATTTTGTTTTAACTATAATTTGACTAAAATTAGGTGGCTTTATGAAATGTACGGCGATTGTACTTGCCGCGGGAAAAGGGTCCCGTATGGGCAGCGGCACACACAAGCAATTTATGGCATTAGAAGGGTATCCGCTTGTGTATTATTCCTTGCGGACATTTGAAAAAAGTGTAGTAGACGAGGTTATACTGGTAACCGGGAAAGAGGAAGTTGATTATTGTAAAACGGAAATTGTGGATAGGTACGGTTTTCGTAAAATTAAAAAGATTGTCGCTGGTGGCAGCGAGCGTTATTTATCAGTATATGAAGGATTATGCGCTGTGGACGAAGCGGATATTGTACTAGTCCATGACGGGGCGAGGCCGTTTGTTACGGCAGAGGTAATTGAACGGGCAATACACTCGGCCGTACGGTATGGTTCAGGTATAGCGGCAATGCCATCCAAAGATACGGTCAAGATTGCGAATACAGAACAATTTGTCGTGGAGACGCCGCGCCGTGATAACGTATGGATTGTCCAGACGCCCCAGGCGTTTCAGTATCCTTTGATTCGGATGGCATACGACCAGCTAATTAAACAGCATATCCAAGATGTAACGGATGATGCTATGGTTATGGAGCGTATATTAAACAAGCGAGTGAAACTTGTAGAGGCAAACTACTGGAATATAAAAATTACGACGCCAGAAGACATGGAAATAGCCGTTGCATTATTAAAAATGCTGACATAGTATGGGCGTTCTCCTATTAGATTACAGCTTGGATATACAGCATGGATGCTTTGCATTGTTTTATGCAGGTTTTGATTAAGTATGGAGCTGGGGGTGTGCGATGAATATAAGATAGAAATTTATATGAAAAAAATAAAAAAAGTATTGACATGGAGTGGCATTGATGGTATTATCTCTATTGTTCTGAGTTTCGTTCTGGATAAAACAGGACATGGAGTAAATATACGGAGAGGTATCGAAGTGGTCATAACGAGGCGGTCTTGAAAACCGTTTGTCCGCAAGGGCACATGGGTTCGAATCCCATCCTCTCCGCTCATGTTAAATAGAGAAATCCAGTAGATGTGTTTTTCTATTTAATGGATATTTTTTATAGTAATTTAAAAGTGCTCGTATTCGAGCAGCTGTGGAGAAGTACCCAAGCTGGCCGAAGGGACACCCCTGGAAAGGGTGCAGGTCGTTAATAGCGGCGCGAGGGTTCAAATCCCTCCTTCTCCGTTCGCTGGAAAATAAAGTAAAAAA
>CASUON010000020.1 GCA_949457475.1 uncultured Lachnospiraceae bacterium | reverse complement strand
GCCTGGTTCCGGCGTCCGAAATACAAAAATATGCACGGTTTGTCAGATAATAACCTATTATTTTTCTTTTTATAGTATATTCTGCATATCCCCACCCCATGAAAAGCAACACAAAGCTTGCATTTATCGTGCAAAAAATACAAAAACATATTGCAATGTTAACAATTATAGTGTAAAATGTAGATAAATAATAGTTGCCAGGAGAAAAGAGAGCATGGCTAATCCAACAGAAAATGTTGTGTGTTAGTTATGCTCTTTTTGCATATAAATGAGATGGAGGGGCACAAGAAGAGGAAATGAAAACGCCATTTCGAGAAATTCTTGAAGACACACCGATTATTGCAGCCATTAAAGATATGGATGGGCTGGAGAAGTGCCTGGAGTCAGATATCCGGGTTGTGTTTATACTGTTTGGGGATATCTGCAATATTGGAACGATTGTAAAAAGGATCAAAGACGCCGGAAAGATTGCAATGGTGCATATGGAGCTGGTAAACGGCATCAGCGGCAGGGAGGTTGCGCTGGATTTTATCAAACAGTATACCGAAGCGGACGGTATCATTACGACGAAGAATACGCTGATTAAGTACGCCAGGCAGCTTGGCCTGTATACGGTACACCGCTATTTTGTAATGGATTCTATGGCGCTGTCGAATATAGAAAAGCAGGCCGGCAGCATCCAGCCGGATGTCATTGAAATCCTTCCCGCAATCATGCCCGGCATTATCAGAAAAGTAGACAGTTTTAGCAAAGTGCCGGTAATCGCCGGAGGGCTGATTGCAGACCGGCATGATGTAATGACCGCCCTGGACAGCGGCGCCGTTGCAATTTCGTCGACCAGCCAGGACGTATGGTTTTTATAAACAGGCAGTAAGGAAAAAGGGGGATTTACAGGATGAAAAAATTTATCAACGCAGTAGAGCAGGTAGAGGATCAGATGATCCAGGGGATGGTTAAGGCGTATCCGCAGTATCTGCGCAAACTTGACAGCGGCAATATCGTAGTCCGCAGCCAGAAAAAAGAACATAAAGTCGCGCTGATCAGCGGTGGCGGCAGCGGGCATGAACCGGCGCACGGGGGCTATGTTGGAACTGGTATGCTGGATGCCGCGGTAGCGGGCGCCGTATTTACTTCGCCGACGCCAGACCAGGTATACGAAGGGATCAAGGCCGTTGCAACGGACGCCGGCGTTTTAATGATTGTTAAAAATTATACCGGGGATGTTATGAACTTTGAAATGGCGGGGGAGATGGCGGAAATTGACGGCATTGCGGTAAAACAGGTTGTTGTCAACGACGACGTAGCCGTAAAGGACAGCCTGTATACGGTAGGTAGGCGCGGTGTTGCAGGGACGGTATTTGTGCATAAGATTGCGGGGGCGCTGGCTGAAACAGGCGCGGATTTGGATGCGGTGCAGGCGGTGGCGCAAAAAGTCATCAACCAGGTGCGCACGATGGGCGCGGCGATCCGTCCATGTACTGTACCAGCGGCGGGCAAGCCGGGATTTGAACTGTCGGATACGGAAATGGAAGTCGGCATCGGCATCCATGGAGAACCTGGTACGCACAGGGAAGAATTAAAAACCGCGGATGAGATTACCGATATGCTTTTGCAGCATATACTGGACGATTTTGATTATTCCGGCAGCGAGGTAGCGGTTATGGTCAACGGCGCGGGCGCCACGCCGCTAATGGAACTGTTTATTATCAACAACCGCATTGCCGACGTGCTGGCGGAAAAAGGCATAAAAGTATATAAGACATTTGTCGGAGAATATATGACGTCTATAGAAATGGAAGGATTTTCGATTTCACTGCTAAAGCTGGACGACCAGTTAAAAGAACTGCTAGACGCTGAGGCGGATACGCCGGCGTTTAAAGCATAAGCAGCGGCTTTGGCGGGCTGGAAAGGAGAGGGGCACGTTTGAATACGGAAAAATTAATAGCAATCTTGCGCCAGATTGCTGAAAAGATTCAGGAAGAAAAAGATTTCCTGACCGAACTGGACAATGTGATTGGTGACGGCGACCACGGCATCAACTTGGCAAGAGGTTTTCAGGAAGTAGAAAAGAAGCTGGATACCTTTGCGCAGATGGAACCGGCGGACGTTTTAAAACAGACCGGCATGACGCTTGTATCTACGGTAGGCGGGGCGTCCGGGCCGTTGTATGGAACTGCGTTTATGAAAGCGGGTATGGCGTTGAAGGGGAAAGAAGAAATCCATATGCCGGATTTTCTGGAAGCGTTCCAGTTAGCTATTGACGGCGTACAAATGCGCGGAAAATCCACAAAAGGGGAAAAAACGATGCTGGATGCTATGATACCGGCAAAAGAAGCGATACAGGCGCAGTGGGAGCAGGAGGCAAGTCCAGAACATGTAAAAGATGCGTTTCAAGCGGGGATCAAAGCCGCTGAGGAAGGCGTGGAGTATACAAAGACGATCGCGGCGACCAAAGGGCGCGCGAGCTATTTGGGTGAGCGAAGCATCGGGCACCAAGACCCTGGCGCGACGTCGTTTACGATGATGCTGGAAGTGATTGGGGGCGCATTATAATATGGTAGGATTTGTGGTCGTATCCCATAGTGGAAAACTGGCGGAAGGCGTCGTTGACCTGGCGGGGATGATGGCAAAAGATGTGCCGGTCGCGGCAGCCGGAGGCATGGAAGACGGTAGTTTTGGTACTAGCTTTAATAAAATACAGCAGGCGGTAGAACGCGTATATTCTGAGGATGGGGTAATTGTCCTGATGGATATGGGCAGCGCGGTTATGACGGCGGAGATGGTGGTCGAAGCGATGGAAGGTAAAAACATACGCATGGCGGACTGCCCGCTCGTAGAAGGCGCTGTAACCGGTACGGTTGACGCGTCCGTCGGTATGCCGATCGAAGAAATCCTTCTGGATTTGGAAAAAGTCAGCAGCCAGAAAAAAATGTAGTGTACGGATAGCTGAAATACGAATGAAAATCTTAAATGAAATCTTAAATAAAATCTTAAATGTAATTTTATTTTAAATGAAATTTTAACGCAGTTGCTAAGACGTCCCGGGCAAGTCTTTGGGCGGTAGGGAGAAAGCCGTAAGTACGAGGATTAAGACCCGGAATGTTTCAAAATATTATATTAATATGGAAGGGGGATATATAATGGCAAAATATGTAATGGCAATGGATGCCGGAACCACGAGCAACAGGTGTATTCTGTTTAATGAAAAAGGGGAAATGTGCAGCGTGGCACAAAAAGAATTTACACAGTATTTCCCGAAGCCGGGCTGGGTAGAGCATGATGCAAACGAAATCTGGTCTACGCAGCTGGGCGTAGCGGTAGAAGCTATGCAGAAAATCGGCGCAACAGCAGAAGATATCGCGGCGATCGGCATCACAAACCAGCGTGAAACGGCAATCGTATGGGACAAAGAGACCGGAGAGCCAATTCATCACGCGATCGTATGGCAGTGCAGGCGTACTTCTGAATATTGCGACTCCTTAAAAGAAAAAGGCCTTACAGAATCATTCCGTTCCAAAACTGGACTAGTAATTGACGCGTATTTTTCTGCTACAAAAGTAAAATGGATTCTGGACAATGTAGAAGGCGCGAGGGAAAAAGCAGAGGCAGGAAAGCTGCTCTTTGGCACGGTAGAGACGTGGCTGATCTGGAAAATGACAAAAGGCGCCGTACATGTAACGGACTATACCAACGCTTCCAGGACAATGCTTTTTAATATCAACGACCTGAAATGGGACGAAGATATCTTAAAGGAGCTTGAAATACCGGAGTGCATGCTGCCGGAACCAAAGCCGTCCAGCTGTATTTACGGGGAAGCGGATGCCTCTTTCTTTGGCGCGCCGATCCCGATTGCCGGAGCCGCAGGCGACCAGCAGGCAGCGCTGTTTGGACAGACCTGCTTTACGGCCGGAGAGGCAAAGAATACATATGGCACAGGCTGTTTCCTGTTAATGAATACAGGCGAGAAGCCAGTATTTTCGAAAAACGGGCTTGTTACGACGATCGCATGGGGCCTGGACGGAAAAGTCAATTACGCGCTGGAAGGCTCGATCTTTGTAGCGGGCGCTGCGGTACAGTGGCTGCGTGATGAGATGCGCCTGGTTGATACGTCGCCGGACACGGAATATATGGCGTCCAAAGTAAAAGATACGAACGGCTGCTATGTAGTACCTGCCTTTACCGGCCTTGGCGCTCCATACTGGGATCAGTATGCGAGGGGGACCATCGTAGGCATTACCAGGGGCGTCAATAAGTACCATATTATCCGCGCGACGCTGGAATCTTTGGCTTACCAGGTACATGACGTCATTTCAGCGATGCAGGCAGACTCCGGTATTACATTAAGCACGTTAAAAGTGGACGGCGGCGCGAGCGCAAATGATTTCTTAATGCAGTTCCAGGCGGATGTCAATAACGCGCCAGTACACAGGCCGGTATGTGTAGAGACGACGGCTATGGGCGCTGCTTATCTGGCAGGGCTTGCGGTTGGCTACTGGAAGAGCAAAGAAGAGGTTATTAAAAACTGGCAGATCGACCGCGTATTCAAACCTGAGATGGAAGAAGAAAACCGCAAGGCGGCGCTGGCAGGATGGCAGAAAGCTGTCAAATATTCCTATGGATGGGCAAAAGAAGACTAAGGATTCCAGGAAACCCAGAGTATCAGAATGATTTCAAATAATTAAGGGATACTTAGAAAGAAATTAGGGAATAAAATTAGAGAGACAAAATTAGAGAAACAAATCTAGGGAAACAAATTTAGGAAAAAGAAATTAGGGAAACGAAGGAAAAAGAAATGGAAAGGCAATGCTGCATTTATCCGGTATAAGGGGTACCGGCTAGATGCAGATTGCCAATCCGAACGAGCGCGAAAACCTGATAAAGTTGTAATACAATTTTAAGATACGCTTTCGGTATAAAACGGGGCGTAAGGTGATAAGGGAACGTATAAGGGCATGGGTCAGGCAGGCGAACAGGGATGAGCACTTGCCTGGCTTATGTTGTGCGCAAAGAAACGGGATATAAGCTACATGCGTGCGCCCGCATAGCCTATGTTGTGCGTAAAGAAACGGGATATAAGCTACATGCGTGCGCCCGCATAGCCTATGTTGTGCGCAAAGAAACGGGATATAAGCCTGGCGCGGCCAGGAAAATATAAATGAGATAGGAGAAATGTTTATGTACGATGTATGTATTATCGGCGCAGGTGTTTCCGGATGCTCGATAGCGAGGGAATTATCTAAGTATCAAGTGAATGCTTGTGTCATCGAGAAATGTGAAGACGTCTGCTGCGGTACTTCAAAAGCAAACAGCGCCATTGTGCATGCTGGTTTTGACGCGGCCGAAGGCTCTTTGATGGCGAAACTGAATGTACAGGGCAACCAGATGATGGGGCAGCTGGCGCAGGAACTGGATTTTCCGTTTAAGCAAAACGGCTCTATGGTAGTCTGCCTCCATGAGGAAGACTTGCCGGGGCTGCAAGAATTATATGATAGGGGTGTGAAAAACGGCGTCAAAGACCTGCGCATTTTAAACAGGCAGGAGGCCGTGGAGCTGGAGCCGAACCTGGCGGACGAGGTAGTCGGCGCTTTGTACGCGCCTACCGGTGGGATCGTATGCCCGTTTAACATGACGATCGCGCTTGCGGAAAACGCAAATCAAAACGGCGTGGAATTTAAGTTTGATACAGAAGTGGAAAATATCCGCAAAGAAGAGGGCCATTATACGATACAGACGAACCAGGGCGATATCGAGAGCCGCTATGTTGTCAATGCGGCGGGCGTATACGCCGATGAAATCCACAATATGGTCAGCGAAGACAAGATGAAGATTGTAGCCAGAAAAGGGGGTTACTGCCTGCTGGACCGCAGCGTAGGAGGGCATGTATCCCATACGATCTTTATGCTTCCAACAAAGATGGGCAAAGGCGTCCTCGTATCGCCGACCGTCCATGGGAACCTGCTCGTAGGGCCTACGGCGGTAGATATTGAGAACAAAGAAGGGACGAATACAACGCGCGAAGGGCTGGATGAGCTGATAGCAAAAGCCGGGACAACGGTAAAGAACCTGCCGCTACGCCAGGTAATCACTTCCTTTGCCGGACTGCGCGCCCATGAAGAGCGCCATGAATTTATAATAGAAGAAGCGGCGGATGCAAAGCAGTTTATCGATGTTGCCGGCATTGAGTCCCCAGGGCTTTCGAGCGCGCCTGCGATCGGCGTAATGGTAGGCGACCTCCTGCGGGATAAAATGGGGCTGGAAAAGAAAGAAAACTTTGTCGCGCGGCGTAAAGGCATTTTAAATCCTTCGACGTTAAGCCTGGAAGAGCGCAATGAACTGATAAAGAAAAACCCGGCTTATGGCACGATTATCTGCCGCTGCGAGTCCGTCACGGAAGGGGAAATTATAGACGCTATCCGCCGGCCGATCGGCGCGAAGTCCTTAGACGGCGTAAAACGGCGTACCAGGGCCGGCATGGGGAGGTGCCAGGCAGGCTTTTGCAGTCCAAGGACGATGGAAATCCTGGAACGGGAATTGAAAATGCAGATGGAAGATATCACAAAGTCCGGCGGCCGTTCTGTAATTGTAACGGGACGCACGAAAGAAAACAAATAGGAGGGAAAGTCTATGAAATCATATGATATTGTTATAATAGGCGGAGGCCCTGCTGGACTTGCGGCTGCAGCATCGGCAAGGAAAGCCGGGATTGAAAGCATCCTGATACTGGAACGCGACAAAGAGCTGGGCGGGATTTTGAACCAGTGCATCCATAATGGGTTCGGGCTGCATACATTTAAAGAAGAGCTCACCGGGCCGGAATATGCGGGGCGCTTTATCGATATTGTAAAAGAGCTTGGCATTGCGTACGAATTAAATACAATGGTTATGGACATCAGCCATGACAAAGTGGTTACAGCAATGAACCGCGTAGACGGGATGTTCCAGATACAGGCAAAAGCGGTCATATTGGCAATGGGGTGCAGGGAGCGTTCCAGGGGCGCGCTGAATATCCCGGGCTATCGGCCGGCAGGCATCTTCTCCGCAGGTACGGCGCAGCGGCTTGTAAATATGGAAGGGTATATGCCTGGCAAAGAGGTCGTAATTTTGGGTTCCGGGGATATCGGCCTTATTATGGCAAGGCGTATGACGCTGGAAGGCGCGAAAGTAAAGGTAGTCGCAGAGCTGATGCCTTATTCCGGCGGCTTGAAGCGTAATATTGTACAGTGCCTGAACGACTATGGGATTCCGTTGAAATTGAGCCATACAGTGATCGACATCAGGGGCAAGGAACGTCTGGAAGGGATTACGCTCGCGCAGGTAGACGACAAAGGCAAGCCAATCCCGGGCACAGAGGAAGATTATACTTGCGACACGTTGCTTTTGTCCGTAGGCCTTATACCGGAAAACGAACTTTCCCAGGGGATGGGGATCGAGATGGACCGCGTGACGTCAGGGCCGGTCGTAAATGAAAGCTTGGAAACGAATATCCCGGGCGTATTTGCCTGCGGCAATGTGCTCCATGTACATGACCTGGTTGACTATGTATCCGAAGAAGCGGGCCGGGCAGGCGTAAATGCCGCAAGGTTCGTAAAAGGGGAACTGGCGCAGGGCGGCTCCGATATCGATATCATTGCCACCGAAGGCGCGCGTTATACGGTTCCGCGGCATATCAACATCCAGAAAATGGAAGACCTGCTGACCGTCCGTTTCCGTGTAGGCGCTGTATATACCAATTCCTTTATCAGTGTATACTACAACGACGAACGGGTGATGCACCGCAAAAAACAAGTTATGGCGCCGGGCGAAATGGAAGAAATCGTCCTGCAGAAAAAGAAGCTGGCGGAATATCCGAATCTGGAGTGCATTACGGTAAAAATTGAAAAGGAGTGACCTGGCATGGAAAAGAAAGAACTGATTTGTATCGGCTGCCCGATGGGCTGCCCGCTTACCGTTACAATGGACCAAGGCAACGTGGCGGACGTAACCGGCAATACGTGCCCGCGGGGCAAAACCTATGCGGAAAAGGAAGTGACCAATCCGACAAGGATTGTAACATCGACTGTGAAGGTAGAAGGCGGCGACCGGATGTTTACATCGGTTAAGACAAAAGAGGATATCCCGAAAGGGAAGATTTTCGAATGCATGAAAGAAATCAACGGGATACTTGCAAAAGCGCCGGTGGAAATCGGAGACGTGCTGCTGGAAAACGTAGCCGGCACGGGCGTTCCGGTCGTCGCTACGAAAGCAGTTATGGCGCAGGCGTAGGTTTTTATGAGGGCTTTTGTTAGGCCTGCACCAGTCACAGGATAATCTAATACTGGCAGTTTTTGTGGGGCTCTTTGCAGGAAGAACGATGAGCTGCTGATAAGACGATAGGATCTGCGCGTACGAAGGAAAAAGAACGGATGGATTCTGTTTACAACAGAGTGTACAAAAAAAGCGAGGAGGTATTTTTATATGGCAAAAATTTTAATCAGCCCTTCCAAATATATACAGGGCGCGGGGGAACTGAAAAACCTGGGTACTTACGCGGCGGCTTATGGAAAGAAAGCGCTGATCCTAATAAGCTCCGGCGGATATAAACGCATTGGGGACGCGATCAAAGAAAGTTTCGAAAGTTGTGGATGCAGCATTCAATTTGATTATTTTAACGGCGAATGCAGCAAAAAAGAAATTAACCGCCTGGCGGAGCTTATGGGTTCCACCGGCTGCGACCTTATGATTGGGGTTGGCGGCGGAAAGATTTTTGATACTGCAAAGGCAGCCGCGTATTATAAGAAAACACCGGTACTGATCTGTCCGACCATTGCGTCGACAGATGCCCCTTGCAGCGCGCTTTCTGTTATTTATACGGAAGAAGGGGTTTTTGAAGAATATCTTTTCCTTCCGGCAAACCCGAACCTGGTGCTGCTGGATACAGATATCATTGCCAAATCGCCGGTCCGCCTGACGGTATCCGGTATGGGCGACGCATTGGCTACTTATTTTGAGGCAAGGGCCTGCCAAAGGAGCCAGGCGACTACCTGCGCCGGCGGCAAGACAACAGAAGCCGCGATGGCATTGGCAAAGTTGTGCTTCGATACGCTCATGGGCGAGGGGGTAAAAGCAAAATTAGCATTGGAAGCAGGCGCTTGCACAGAAGCAGTGGAAAAGGTTATTGAAGCAAACACGCTCCTTTCCGGGATTGGATTTGAAAGCGCGGGGCTTGCAGGCGCCCATGCCATTCATAACGGGCTGACGGTACTGGAAGAATGCCACCACATGTATCACGGGGAAAAGGTCGCTTTCGGTACGATTACGCAGCTTGTACTGGAGAATGTGCCTTCCGAAGAACTGGAAGAAGTTATTGATTTCTGTATCAATGTCGGCCTGCCGGTCACGTTAAAGGAACTTGGCGTAGAGGACATTACCGATGAAAAAATTATGGCGGTAGCGGAGCTTGCATGCGCGGAAAGCGATACGTTACATAATATGCCTTTTGAAGTTACGCCGAAAACGGTTGCCGCTGCATTAAAGGCAGCGGATGCTTACGGACATTATTTTTTAGGGGCGGAAAATAAATAATTATAGAAAATTAGAAACAAAATATGAACAGGCAAAGAAGAGTTTCCTTTTTGTTAATCTTTTAACATAAAGGGAGCTCTTCCTTTCGGTTATTTATATTGTATTTAGCCTTGATTTTTCCGGGTATTTTCGGTAATATATACTCGCAATCATTAAAGTTTGCCATGTTGTCCGGCTAATTGCGGGAATGACTGTGAAATTGGTGGCAAATTTTTTTCGTGTGAGTATAAATAAACCAGAGCGTGTTTGAAAAATCATTCCCGCTATCTGTAGGAAAGCATTTTTTAAACACGCTCTGGAAATCGTATGGAAACGCTGGTTTTGACAGCAGGAAAGGAAGATATCGGATGAATCTTATCGCAGCAGTAGACGAAAACTGGGGGATCGGGTACAACAACCAGCTATTGGTCAGTATTCCGGATGATATGAAGTTTTTCCGTGAAGTTACGATGGGCAAAGTCGTCGTTATGGGCCGCAAGACGAGGGAAAGTTTTCCGGGCGGGTATTTAAAAGGCCGTACCAATATCGTGTTGACACATGAAAAACGTTATATGGCAGACGGAACCGTAGTCGTCCATTCGCTGGAAGAACTGTATCAAGAACTGGAAAAATACCAAACAGGCGATATCTATGTTGTAGGCGGGGAGAGCGTATACCGCCAGCTGCTGGAAGCCTGCGATACGGCGAATATTACAAAAATTGACTTTACTTATACCGCAGACGCGCATTTCCCAAACCTGGACAAGCTGCCGGAATGGGAGATAACCGCGGATAGCGAGGAACAGACGTATTTTGATCTGACCTACCATTTCCTTAAATATGAAAAAAGAAGCGGGGGAAAAACCGGCCAGAAAAGCTAGAAAAGCAGTGGAAAAACAGATCAGAAGCGCCAGAAAAGCTAGAAAATCAAGAAGATCAGCAAGAAAATCAGATGGAAGCCGAATTGGCAAATCAGATGGGAAAATGGATCAACGTATAGAATGAGCCAGTGCAGCAAGGAGGGAAAGGATGGATATAACAGGTAGAAAATTATTTCTGAAAGCAATGCGTGAAGAAGGGGTAGATACGATATTCGGCTACCCGGGCGGAATGATTACAGATATTTTTGACGAGCTATATAAACAGGAAGATATCCGGCTTGTACTGCCAAGGCATGAGCAGGGGCTGATCTTTGAGGCGGAAGGCTATGCGAGGGCTACCGGGAAAGTGGGCGTATGCATCGTTACCAGCGGCCCGGGAGCCACAAACCTGATTACTGGGCTTGCGGACGCCCATTATGACAGCATCCCGCTTGTCTGCATTACTGGCCAGGTGCCGCTTGGGCTGATTGGCAACGACGCCTTCCAGGAGGTCGATATTGTCGGCATGACCCGTTCCGTTACCAAATTTGGCGTGACGGTACGTGAGCGCAAGGACTTGGGCAGGCTGTTGAAAATGGCGTTCCATATTGCCAGGACTGGAAAACCAGGCCCGGTACTGTTAGATATTCCAAAAGACATCCAAATGCAGCCTGGGGACAGCGAATATCCGCAAAGTGTGCAGATACGCGGCTATAAGCCAAACGAAGGGGTGCATATCGGGCAGCTCAAAAAAGCATACCGCCTGCTGAAATCCGCAAAACGGCCATTGATACTGGCAGGGGGCGGCATCCATATCGGGCGTGCGAACGAGGATTTGCAGAAATTTGCGGAATACACGAATATACCGGTTGTAACGACCGTAATGGGCAAAGGCGCCCTTGCGACCAGACACCCGTTGTATCTAGGCAACTCTGGGATGCATGGAAAATACGCGTGCAACATGGCGGTCAGCCAGTGCGACGTGCTGTTTTCGATTGGCACCCGTTTTAACGACCGCATTACCGGTGATTTGAATGAATTCGCGCCGCATGCGAAGATTATCCATATAGATATTGATACGGCGGCAATTTCCAGAAATGTCGTTGTAGACGTGCCGATCGTAGCGGATGCAAAATTAGCGCTGCAAAAGCTATGTGAGTGGGCGGAAAAACAGGATACGGAAAGCTGGATTGCGCAGATTAAAAGCTGGGACGAACAGAATCCGCTGGAAATGCGAAGGGACCGCGGGATGACGCCGCAGATGATTATGGAGCATATCAACCGTACTTACAACGACGCGATTATTGTGACAGACGTGGGGCAGCATCAGATGTGGGCTGCGCAGTACCTGGAAGTCAGCGACAGAAAACAGTGGGTTACGTCCGGCGGGCTTGGCTCAATGGGGTTTGGATTCCCGGCGGCGATCGGGGCGAAGATCGGCAAGCCTTATCAGAATGTTGTCTGCATTACCGGGGACGGCGGTTTCCAGATGAACCTGCAGGAAATGGCGACCGCGATTTCGCAAAAAACGCCGGTTACGATCTGCCTGCTGAATAATTATTACCTGGGCATGGTGCGGCAGATGCAGCAGCTATTCTATGGCAAGCGCTACGCGGCTACCTGCCTGCGCAGGCGGATTGACTGTCCAGGCAACTGCAAAGGGCCGAATGAAGCGTGCCCGCCATATGAACCTGATTTTGTGAAATTTGCGGAAAGCTACGGCGCCCATGGCATCCGCGTAACGGAAGAATCGCAGATACAAGAAGCGTTAGATACGGCAAAACGCAATACGGACGCGCCGACGCTGATCGAATTTCTGATTGCTACGGACGAGATTGTACTCCCAATGGTAAAAGGCGGAAATCCAATGAGCGAAATGATTTTAAAATAAGCGTTAAAGACAGCCCTATAAGCGGCCCAAGGAGTAAAAAAGATAGCGAAATGATTTAAAAAAAGCGTATAAGACAGTACTAAGCGGCCCAAGGAGTAAGAAAAGAGGATGGAGAGATGAAAAATAGATGGATTGCCCTGTATGTCGAAAATCAGGTTGGCGTTTTGGCACAAGTCTCCGGGCTATTTTCCGGAAAGTCCTATAATCTGCAAAGCCTAACGGTAGGTACGACCGAAGACCCGACGGTGTCACGTATGACTATCTGCGTTATGAGCGACGATATTACGTTTGAGCAGATCAAAAAACAGTTGAACCGTATGGTGGAAGTGATCAAAGTCATAGACCTTACAAACGTGCCGATTCACATGAAAGAGATTTTATTTGCGAAGATCAAAGATATCGGCGCGCCGCAGATTGAAGAAATCTTCCAAATCGCGCAGGTATTTCAGGTGCAGGTGGCCGATATTGGCGCGGACAGCGTGATGATCGAATGCAAGCTGACGGAACGCAGGAACAATGAGCTGATCGACCTGCTAAAGACGAAGTTTCGGAATATAGAGATCGTACGCGGCGGGGCGGTAGCAATCGAGGCGATCAGCACATCGTGCAGATAAGGACGAAATTACGGAATAGAGAGATCGTATGCGGCGGGGCGCTCGTGAAAGCGACCGAAACTTCATGTAGCTAAGGAGATATAAGGAGATAGTATATATGATACAGTTTAAGGGGCTGTCATTTTCTGACCGGGAATGGTTTACGCAACGGATGCTGGAAGACGACAGGCAGGCTTGTGAATATTCATTTGCAAACAATTATTTATGGAGCGATATTTATGGTGTGGAAATGGCAAAAGAGCAGGGCTGCCTTATCCTCCGGTTCCAAGATCAGGATACTTGCTGTTATACAATCCCGATTGGCGCGGGCGACCGTAAGGGCGCGCTGGACGCCCTGCTGGCGCTGGAACGCGCCCAGGGCAGGCCGGTAGTCTTAAACACGCTGGTCAAGGCAGACCTGGAATGGCTGGGACATAATTACCCAGGGCAGTACGAGGTCGAAACAAACAGGGATGATTACGATTATGTATACAGCACGGAAAAACTGTCTACGCTCGCAGGCCGCAAATTCCATGGCAAGCGTAACCATATTGCCCGGTTTAAAGACGGCAATAACTGGCATTACCGTGAGATGATACCGGATGATGCGGGCGAGTGCATGCGTCTGCTAGACCTCTGGAAAGAATCCGCGGCAGAAAAATGGAACGATGAGATGGAAAACGAACTTCACATCAACCGGATTGCACTGCGCAATCTTGCGGATTTAGTGCTGGACGGCGGTATGCTTTACAAAGGCCAGAAACTCGTCGCATTTTCGATTGGGGAGCCGTTAAACACGGATACCTATGTCGTGCATATTGAAAAGGCGCTGGCAAGCGTGCAGGGCGCGTATCCGATGATTAACCAGCAGTTTGTGCTGCACAACTGCCAGAATTATAAATATGTAAACCGCGAAGAAGATACCGGCGAGGAAGGGCTGCGCAAAGCAAAACTTTCCTACCAGCCGGAATTTCTCGTAGAAAAATACCAGGCGAGGTTTCAAGCATGAATCAGGAGGCGGACATGGCGGATATGCCAGTAACGGAAAATCAGCTGGGTACGGCTGTATGTGCTGGGACCCTGACGGGAGCAAACGAGCTGGAAATGGTTGGATGTGCTGAGGCTGTACCGGGAGCCTATTCGCCGGTAAAGAGGCTTTCCCAGGCCAAGATAGCGCCTGGGAAAGCGGGATATACGTTGCGAAATGGATGTGCAGCGGATATTCCAGGGCTAAAGCAGTTATGGAAAACATGCTTTGACGATGAGGACGCTTATATCGACGCTTTTTTTGACGTATTTTATGAAGGCGGCAATGTGGTCTTAGCGGAGCAAAAAGGGGTGCTTATGGGGGCCTCCTTTTTTCTTCCGGGCAGGGTGTATCTGCATGGCGGATGGCAGGATATCCGGTACGTATATGCACTGGCGACATATCCTGTATTCCGTGGGCAGGGCGTTGCGGGTGGGCTGTTGCGCCATGCGTATGCGCAATACCATGCCCCGCTGATCGCAGAGCCCGCTGAGGAAAGCCTGGTCGGCGGATTTTATGAGCCGCTTGGTTTTTGCGCGTCATTTTATATCCGGCAAATTCAGACAGGGCAAATAAATAGTTGGCGGCAGTCGGGGGATGCGCGCGGGACGCTGCAAGCGGAACCAATAAGTGTCGCACAGGAGCCGGAGCGCACGAGCGGGACGCTGCAGGCTGCGCAATTGTCTCCAAATTCTTGGCAGGTACAGGCTGCGGATGCAAAAACGTATCGCAGGATTCGCGAGCAGTCCTTCCGCAATGACGGATATGTAAGCTGGCCGCTGCAGCATGTTGCGTTTGCAATAAGCGAGCACAAAAAAAGCGGAGGCGGAGCGTTCGTACTGACAACATGCGAAGGGCGTAAAGAACTTTTGCTATATTACTGCGAGGACGGGCAGGCTGTTGTGACGGAGACGACGCTGGCGTGGGAAGAAGTGTGGGAGCTTTTTGGTTCCTGCTTTTTTGAGATGGAAGGCGTGCAGCCGGCGGGCCTGAAAGCAAGGGTTGCCAGCGGGCCTGCTGGCGGGCAGCTGGTCGGCGTGTCGTATGGGCTGCCGGCGGTGTATGGCTATTTAAACCTTTCGCTGGACTAGAGCATTGTTCAAACACGCTCTAGAGAAGTTTGAATTTGGAAAATTGATTAGAGAAGTTGATTAGAGAAGTTGATTAGAGAAGTTGATTAGAGAAGTTTGATTAGAAAAATTTAAAGGGGCGTTTGCTATGCATCGATTTTCAAGGACGGAATTATTAATAGGAAGCGATGGGCTTGCACGCCTGGCAAAGGCGCGGGTCGCTGTATTTGGCATTGGCGGCGTCGGCAGCTATGTTGTAGAGGCGCTGGCGCGCAGCGGCATCGGTACATTGGATTTGATCGACCATGACACGGTGGCGCTGACGAACCTAAACCGGCAGCTGATCGCTACGATAAAGACAGTCGGCCGGTATAAGGCCGACGTGGCAAAGGAGCGGGTTTTAGATATCAATCCCGACGCCGTTGTCTATGTATATCGGACGTTTTACATGCCGGATACGGCAGGCCAGTTTGACTTTTCCAAATTTGACTATATCGTGGACGCCATTGATACCGTGACCGGCAAGCTTGCGCTTGCAGAGCAGGCGTGGGCCGCGGGAACACCGATGATCAGCTGCATGGGTGCGGGCAACAAGATGGAACCTGCGGCGTTCCAGGTGGCGGACATTTATGAAACGTCCGTCTGCCCGCTGGCAAAAGTGATGCGCAGGGAACTGAAAAAAAAGGGGATTACTAGGTTAAAAGTAGTATATTCCACGGAAAAACCGGTTCCGGTTTTGCATGGGGCGCAAGAAGGATCAGCAGGCGGGACGTATCCGCCGGCCATTGGGAGTATGGCGTTTGTACCGTCCGTCGCAGGGCTGATTATGGCGGGCGAAGTCGTCAAAGACTTGCTGGCAGCCGGGAATGCATACCAGGTTGGCAATTAAAAATCTGCTGCGCATCTGCAACGGATGTAATTTGCTGGTAGCCGGGAATGCGTACCGGCTTGGAAAAGGTGGCGCGGCAAAGGAAAAATAGAATAGAAGAAATAAAAAAGATAAGAAGAAACAGGATCGCATCAATAAAAGGGACAGGCAAAAAAGAAAAGTAGGATAAAAATAATGGGGAAAGACAGAGAGCATGAAACGGCAAGGCCAATCGGCATCGGGCATCAGGACTTTGCATATTTTATTGCCAACCATATTTTTTACGTGGATAAGACAAAGTTTATCAAAGAATGGTGGGAATATCATGATGCGGTCACATTGATCACCCGCCCCAGGCGTTTTGGCAAGACGCTGAATATGAGCATGGTAGAATATTTCCTTTCTGCGTCATATGCGCAAGAAGGATGGCTGTTTGACGGCTTATCCATATGGAAGGAGGAAAAGTACCGCAGGCTCCAGGGGACGTACCCTGTAATATCCTTAAGCTTTGCTTCAGTCAAAGAGGCTTCGTTTTACGACGCAAAAGAAAAAATCTGTTATTTAATCGAGAAAGTATATAACAGGTGCCGGTTTTTAACAGAAGGGGAGCTGCTCAATAAAAAGGAGTTCCGTTTTTTTCAAAAAGTGTCGTCGGATATGGAAATGTATGTGGCTACCTCTTCGCTAGGGACGCTGTCCGAGTTTTTGTACCGGTATTATGGAAAACGGGTTGTTATCTTGCTGGATGAATATGATACTCCTATGCAGGAAGCATACCTGCACGGCTACTGGGAAGAGCTGGCGGCCTTTATCCGCAATCTTTTTAACGATGCTTTCAAGTCCAATCAATACTTGGAAAGGGCAATACTGACGGGGATTACAAGGGTTGGAAAGGAATCTATTTTTTCTGACCTGAATAATCTGGAAGTAGTGACGACCACTTCGGAAAAATATGCGGATGCGTTTGGCTTCACGAAGCAAGAAGTAGAGGCTGCCCTGGCTGAGTACGGATTGTCCGATAAAAAAGAAGAAGTTGCGAAATGGTATAATGGCTTTCTTTTTGGCCGGCAGGATGGTATTTACAATCCGTGGTCGGTGATCCATTTTTTGGATAAAAGGGAATGCGCCGCTTACTGGTCAAACACGAGCAGCAACAGCCTGGTTGAAAAATTGATCCGTGAGGGCAGCAGAGAAGTAAAAATAGCGATGGAAGATCTTTTACAAGGAAAAGTCTTTTATACGCAGCTTGAGGAACAGATTGTATTCAAGCAATTGGACCATAGGACAAGCGCGGTATGGAGCCTGCTTTTGGCGACAGGCTATTTAAAGGTTCACAGCCTAGAGGCGGATGGGAAGCGCGGCAGGGCAACGTATGGGCTTGTATTGACAAACCAGGAAGTGCGGCATCTATTCGAAGAGATGGTCGAAGATTGGTTTATGGATTTTACGCCGGCATATAATGAATTTATCCGGGCGCTGCTAAACGATGACAGGAAAGCAATGAACAGATATTTAAATGAAGTTGCGCTTGCCACATTCAGTAGCTTTGACAGCGGAAACAAACCATCCGAGAAGTCTGAACCAGAACGGTTTTATCATGGATTTATTTTAGGCCTGGTTGTAGACCTTGCAGGCCGGTATATGATTACGTCAAACAGGGAAAGCGGCTACGGGAGGTATGATGTTATGATGCAGCCGCTTGCAAAAAGAGATCCGGCCGTCATTATGGAATTTAAAGTCTATGACCCAGATTCGGAAAAAACGTTGGAAGATACTGTTAAAGCGGCTTTAAAACAAATCCAGGAGAAAAAATACGCGTCAGTACTTGAAAAACAGGGCGTTGCGCCGGAACGGATCCGGCAATACGGGTTTGCATTTAAAGGGAAACGGGTTTTGATCGGCTAAAGGATTTCCGGAAACGTTGCTACGTATTGTAGAGCACTTGTTTTAGAACATGTTGGAAGGCCGAAATTATGAAAGGAAGGTTGCGCCAAAATGCAAATATTATTAGGAAAAACGGCAAAGGAAAAACGGGCGGCGTTAACGCGGTTATACGAAACCTATTGGCGGGACGCCAAAGTATTGTGCTCCGGGCTGCTGCTTGATGAAAAGGGCGCGGAAAACGCGGTTGTCTGGGCGTTTGGGCATGTATGGGGCGAGGTGCTTGACGGGCAGGTGAAAACAGAAGAAGCGTTCAGGCAGCATTTACTGGGCAAAGCAGCGCTTTATTGCCGCAGAAAATGCCTGAAGGCGGGGCAGTCCTCCCTGCCGGTTCCAACGCAGAAAAATTTTTTTATTGCTTCAGGCAAAGGCCCTGCCACGGGGCAGAACCTATGGGAAGCAATGCAGCTATCCCTGCCGTTAGCGGGAAGGTTTGTTTTTGTCCTGCACCGTGCGGCCGATTTTGATAAAAAATCGATAGCGGAGATGACTGGCCTGAAACACTCTGTCGTAGAGATGGCGCTGGATGCAGAGGAACAGAACCTTGCGCATGTCTTTGGCGCCATTGGAGGGGGAGCTACGGCGGATGCCGGGGCGCGTCTGGAGCAGGAAATAAAAGCTGCTGCCGCAGGCGCGCAGCTGTCCGAACCGGCCCAAAAACAGATTCTGGACAGCATCGGGGCGCTGATGGCCCCGCTGGAAAAAGAAGCGCAAAAAAAGAGGCGGATACAGGCTGGCATAGCCGCTGCGGCAGTCTTTGTGGCCATTCTTTTGGCTGTCGTAGGCAAAATGTGGCTGGCAACCGGAGGGCAGGCAGAAGGGACTGCGCAGGAACCGGAATCTGCAGGCGCGTCTGAAATCATAGCCACGCATTATGCGGATATTGTGATCGAAGATTATGGTACGATCACCGTTGCATTAGATGGAAATACAGCCCCGAAAACGGTGGAAAATTTTGTTTCCCTAGCAGAAGCAGGCTTTTATGACGGATTGACCTTCCACAGGATTATGGAAGGATTTATGATGCAGGGCGGCGA
Source organism: uncultured Lachnospiraceae bacterium (assembly GCA_949457475.1). Taxonomy (GTDB): domain Bacteria; phylum Bacillota; class Clostridia; order Lachnospirales; family Lachnospiraceae; genus Eubacterium_J. The sequence continues at coordinate 2,612 of CASUON010000020.1, read as the reverse complement.
CCCAAACGGCGATGGCACAGGAGGGGCTGAAAATAACATTGTGGGAGAGTTTTCAGCGAACGGCTATGAAAATCCGTTGTCCCATACGAGGGGCGCTATTTCCATGGCCAGATCCGATGATCCCGACAGCGCAAGCTCCCAGTTTTTCATTGTCCATGAAGACAGTCCGTCCCTCGATGGGAAGTACGCGGTATTTGGCTATGTAACGGAAGGCATGGATGTGGTCGACCAGGTTTGTACGTCGGCGAAGCCAATCGATGGCAACGGAACGATCCCTTCTGCGGAACAGCCGGTCATCACCTCGATCACGGTACGGGGTGTTTAGTGTGGTATTTAAGCTGTATAGGCGCTTTTTGAAATTTAAGCAGAAAGAACGTCGTTATGGATAGATCTTCCAGTATAATATTTGTCGTGCTGTCCATTCTAATAGTAGTCAATCAGTAAATCACAAAACCCAAAAGAAAAGGACAGGAGCAGTGTTATGAATCAGGAAGAGAAACAGCAGCAGCAACAGGAGTATAACGAGTATGTCAAACAGGTTACGCCAACCAGGAACCTGGCATGGGCGATGTGCAGGGCGTTTTTGGTCGGCGGCGCTATCTGTATTGTCGGGCAGGTCATCTTAAATATTGCGCAAAATATGGGGATGGACAAGGATACATCGGGCAGCTGGTGCAGCCTGAGCCTGATCTTTTTAAGTATTTTGCTGACCGGGCTTAATATTTATCCGACGTTCGCCAAATGGGGCGGTGCAGGCGCGCTAGTACCGATTACAGGGTTTGCGAACAGCGTGGCGGCCCCAGCGATCGAATTTAAAAAGGAGGGCCAGGTCTTTGGTATTGGCGCGAAGATATTTACCATTGCCGGGCCGGTAATTTTATATGGAATATTTTCCAGCTGGGTGCTTGGCGTAGGGTATTGGATTGGAAAGGCGGCTGGGTGGTTTTAAAAGGGCTTGTCGGCTTTGGAAAATTGGAGAGGATGTTTATCGTGTCCGGATAGGGAAAGACCTTTGCGGAAGATGGAAGTTGGTATATGTGGGGAACAATTTATCTTTGTATGCATACGACAGCTAAAAGGATAAAGCCGGTGAAGGTTAAATTGGGTTCGTCTCAAAGTGAATGGTAGATAGTGGATACCAGCATCTGAGAGGGGATGACAAAATATGGGATGTGCATTCTGTTCTGGTACATCCCATATACATTTATAGGTTTTCTGAAAGTTGTTCAACAGTAAGCTCGCAGTATTCGAATTCTTTTATTACGTCACTGGAAAGCCCTATGATTGCCCTCTTGTCAAATGCGCCGATGATTCCCTGTTCTTCTGGGCGGTTTAGCCTGTGGGGTATTTCTTTATATTCTGATTTAAGATCTTAATGAATTTTATTTATAGCAGGTTGTAGAAAATATCTTTTAAGGAAATGGAAAAATCGGGATAAAGAGATGTGCTGATTATATCTTTGCAGAATTTCCGTTCCCGTTCGATCATATCATCAGCTGGAAGCTGGTACACTCCGTCCAGCCTGTATTTTCCATCCGTGAGAAGGTAGGCTTCTATGGAGCACAGTTTCGTGTCAACAATCCAGTATTCTTTTACACCGGATTTCTCATACAGGTCTTTTTTATAACCCTTATCATTTTTTGCTGTGCTGGGAGAGAGCACTTCAACTACAAGGTCGGGTGCGCCGTGGATGCCATCGTTCCTTATGATGTCCTTATTGCATATAATCATTGCATCTGGGATTACGCGGTCATCATCTGTGAGGTAAACATCCGTCCCGTCAGTGAATGCTTCGCAGGTTTTTCCTTTCAGGTGGGTTTGGAAAGCAGTGGCGATATGGAATGCTACCCGGTTGTGGTTCACCGTTGGGCTTGACATCATATAGATTTTTCCGTGCAGCAGTTCTTCGCGGGGTTCTTCCTGGTAGGCTAAGTTTGTGTCCATGTTTTCTCCTTTCATTATTTAATCCAGGGGACGTTTCTTGGATTTTTCCATGTAGAAGCGGAATGTCTTTTTTTAGATTCCCCTTCCAGTTCCTCAACGGGTTCTGGGACAGCTTCAGGTACATTCCCTGCATGGACGGCAGAGAACACTATATCCAGCGTTTCAAAAAAGCTTTCCCGGCGCGGCGGTTCCAGTTTGAAGAATTCTTTCAGGAAAGTATACTCCACATCGGACATCCGGTATTTATCTTTCAGGGCGTTCAGTTCGTCATCAGGATCAATCAAAAACATTTCTTCGGAATCTCCCCGGAGCCAGGTTTCATTAACATGCCTGCCGTCCCAGTTTACGTTGCAGATAGCTTTGAACATTTGGTCGGTCAGGTTGGCTTTTCCATTCTCAATTTGTGATAACACAGCTTTTCCAACGCCTAACCGTTCACCAAATTTTTCAAGGGTAAGACCCAAGGCCTTTCTTAGTTCTCTAACTTTTTCGTTCACATTTTCTTCCTTTCTTGTATCTACTGTAACACTCTGAAAAAATCAAGTCAAGAAAAAGTTTAAAAAATAAACAAAGTAGATTGACAATATGTTACTTTTCACGGAGTGGGGATATACAGAATATACCAGAATATACTATAAAAAGAAAAATAATAGGTTGTTATCCGGCAA
>CASUON010000019.1 GCA_949457475.1 uncultured Lachnospiraceae bacterium | reverse complement strand
TGGTTCCAGCGTCCGGGTAGCACAAAACTTAAAAACTGTTCCAGAATTTAACTGTCGGATAACAACCTATTATTTCTCATTTTTAAGGGATATCCCCCCGTGAAACAATGTCATTAACTCAAGCTGTCCGGTTCAAAATCTGTGCCAGAGAAACCTTGATTATTCAAAGTTCTGCTGTACTGAATTTCAGCCCGAAACGCTTAAGTAACTGACATTGCCCGTAAAAAATAACTATCGGCACAATGTGTTCTTTTGAAAATCTGCAATATATTATTGTATCTTTTGTCAAAAATGGTATAATGAAATAGGAGTACGAGTTCATTGAACCTTGACAACCGAATACCGTATTGTATTTAAGCTGTTTTAAAATAAGGATTTCATTTCTGCAATATTTTAAAAGTTAAAAGACAAAAGACGACTGGAACATGAACTAAATTGAATAAAGAAATCAAGCTACAAACCAAGGCGCGCGCCTTACGGCACGTACCTGTATTACAAAAACTTATATTATGGAAAGGAAAAGAAGACTCACAATGTTAAACAAAATCAAAGACAAAAATGTAGCACAAAAGCTACGGTATGGCTTTACGCTGGTTGTAATCATCGGCAGCCTGTCCGGAATTTTGGGGTTAATCATTATTGAATACTGCAACATCCGTTACAGCAGCGCACTCGTTATTAACGGCTTTTCCCAAGGCGAGATCGGGATTTTTAGCACTTACCTTGGAAAAGAACCGACCATTGTCCGTGAAATGATCCTTGTAGACAGCAAACAGGAAATGCAAAATTCCGACGCCGAGCTTACGGAGATCAAACAAAATACGGACAAAGCGTATGAAACTATGCGCAAAAACTGCAATACAAAAGAAGAAATGGAATACATAACGCAGATCGACGACCTGCTGCCGCGCTACCGTGAGATTTTTAACGAAGTAAAGGCGCTGGCGCTGGACCTAAAGGATGAAGAAGCGCTAGACATGCTGTTAGAACAGGGCAAGCCAATCTACAAGCAGCTGACCGATACGATCGAAGACTTGATCGAGCTTAATGTAGAAATGGGCAACGACGTATCGCATTCCCTGGCAATCCAGACGTATGTCATGATGGGCGTTATGCTGTTGTTTATCGTAACCGCAATCCTTATTTCTTCCAGGGTATCCACGGTAATCGCAAAGTTGCTCGTAGATCCGATTTCAAATATCCAAAAGGCTACGGCGGAGCTGTCTGAAGGAAACTTGGACGTGCACGTAGACAAGATGTACCCGGACGAAGTCGGCATTATGACCGATTCTTTCAACCTTGCGATCGGCAGGCTGAAAGAATACATCGGCGAGTTAAGCCGGGTAATGAACGAAATGGCAAGCGGAAATTTTGCGGTATCCTCCCAGGTTGAATTTAAGGGTCATTTTAAAGAACTGGATACCGCGATCAGTACAATTACGGATTCATTGAGCGAAACGCTTGGAAATATCTATGATGCGTCCAACCAGGTATCTATGGGCGCGACACAGATGTCCGAAAGCGCGCAGGCCCTAGCGGAAGGCGCGACTGACCAGGCCGCGTCGGTACAGCAGCTAACCGCTACGATCCAAAATATTACCGAAGCCGTTGTCAACAGTTCGGAACGTGCCAATGAATCTTACCGCAACGCAGAAATGTTTAAACATAACGCAGAGGAAAGCAATGAAGATATCAAACATTTGAACCACGCAATGGAACGTATCAACGAGACGTCCAAGGAAATCGCGAATATTATAACGGCGATCGAAGATATTGCCTCACAGACAAACTTGCTTTCCTTGAATGCCTCTATCGAAGCCGCAAGGGCGGGCGAAGCCGGAAAAGGGTTTGCGGTCGTAGCCGACCAGATTGGCAAGCTTGCGTCAGACAGTGCAAACTCCGCAAACGATACGAAAAAACTGATAGAAAACTCCCTGCGTGAAATCGAACATGGCAATGAAATCACAATTAAAGCGACCAACGCCATCGAATCCGTTATCCAGGGAATTGCCAAACTGGCTGATTCTACAAGCGAGATCAGCAATTTGTCCGATACCCAGGCGGAATCTATGAAACAGTTAGAATCCGGCGTCGAGCAGATTTCCGAAGTGATCCAGAACAACTCTGCCGCGGCGGAACAGACTTCCGCTACCAGCCAGGAGCTGTCCGCACAGTCCGAAAGCTTAGAACAGTTAGTTGGGAAATTTACATTGAAGAAATAAACTTATTTTTGAACATCTTAATAATACAATGCATATTGGTTCATGAATATCCTATCAGACAGGAAAAACCGCTGCATGCCGTTTGGGGCAAATTGCAGCGGTTTTATTTTTCCTTCTTATTCGTATTTTTTCTGGAGCTGTTCGCGGATTGCGCGGATAAACCCTTCGCTGCTTAATACGGTCGGATGTTCCAAGTCTGTAATAAGCGCCAGGTCTTTCGTCATCCTGCCGGATTCGATCGTTTCTACGCATGCTTTTTCCAGGTTGTCGGCAAACTGCTGTAAATCTGCCAGGCCGTCCAATTCCCCGCGTTTGCGCAAAGCGCCCGTCCACGCAAAGATCGTCGCAACGGAATTCGTTGAAGTCTCTTCCCCTTTTAAATGGTTGTAGTAATGGCGCTGTACCGTACCATGCGCCGCTTCGTACTCATAGTAGCCTTCCGGTGACACCAGCACGGAAGTCATCATCGCGAGCGAACCGCAGGCAGATGAAATCATATCGCTCATAACGTCCCCGTCATAATTTTTGCATGCCCATATAAAGCCGCCCGCCGATTTCATCACACGGGCTACCGCATCGTCAATTAACGTATAAAAATACGTGATACCAGCTTTTTCAAATCTTTCTTTGTATTCCGCGTCGTAAATTTCCTGGAAGATATCTTTAAACGTATGATCGTATTTTTTGGAGATCGTATCTTTTGTCGCAAACCATAAGTCTTGTTTGATATCCAGCGCATAGTTAAAACAGCTTCTCGCAAAGCTTTCGATAGACGCGTCCACATTATGCTGCCCCTGCACAACGCCTGACCCTTCAAACTCGAAGATCGTCTCTTTTGTCTTAGTGCCGTCTGCCGCTGTAAATACCAGCTCCGCCTTGCCAGCGCCCGGAATTTTTATTTCCACATTTTTATAGACATCCCCATAGGCATGCCTTGCGATCGTAATGGGCTTCTTCCAGTTTTTCACGCAAGGCTCGATCCCTTTTACCTTGATCGGCGTACGGAAGACAGTACCGTCCAAAATCGCACGGATCGTCCCGTTCGGGCTTTTCCACATTTCCTTCAAGTCATACTCTTCGACCCGCGCCGCGTTTGGGGTGATCGTTGCGCACTTGACCGCCACGCCGTATTTTTTCGTTGCGTTTGCGGAGTCGACCGTCACCTGGTCGTTGGTTTCGTTCCTGCAAGCAAGCCCCAGGTCATAATATTCCGTTTTTAAATCGACAAACGGAGCCAGCAGCTGCTCCTTAATCATCTTCCAAAGAATCCGGGTCATTTCATCGCCGTCCATTTCCACCAGCGGCGTCGTCATTTTTATTTTTTCCATGGCTACTTTTCCCTCCTAATCCTTATCGCACGTGTTTTATTATACAATGACCTGCATATTTGTCAATCGGGTATCGAAAGAATCGGGAAATTTTTTTGGAAACCTATACAAGCTGCCTACATATGATGAATCATAAACAAAATAAAACATGGAGGCAATCATTATGAGTGATTTAGCTGCAACAAACTGTGGATGTGGAGAAAGCAATGGGTGTTCTGGTTCCTTTATCTGGATTATCCTCTTATTATTCTGCTGCTGCGGAAACGGCGGCGGCATTATCGGCGGCGGCAGCTGCGGCGGCGGAAACGGCGACTGCGGATGTCTCTGGCTGATCTTATTGCTTCTTTGCTGCTGCGGCAATGGCAATGGCGGCGGAAACGGCTTCTTCTGCTAATTTGCAGTATGTTCCGCAGAAGGCGGCTGCCTTCTGCGGAAAGGTGCAAAAATGCACCGCTTTTCGCAGGAGGATATTTGTTTCCTGCGTAGGAGTGCAAAAATACAGCGCTCTCCGCAGGAGGATATGTCCTTATATTTTATAAAGAAACGGCTGCCGGCTTACCCCGGCGGCCGTTTCTTTTCTATCATCATTCTAACAATTTAGCTTTTAACAGGCGTTTTCCCATCTGTCTGCGGCGTGTAGCGCCGCTCGGATTCCATCTGGCGAATCTGCTCCAACGTCAGCTTTTTGCGTTTCATACACGCCTCATCGACACTGTAGACTTTATTTCCTTCGATTACTAATTTTCCCATAATGAGATACCTCCCTTACCATACTATTATATATCGAAACAGGGATTTGGTCACGAATTTGCCCGCAACTGTCATAACTGCCCCGCCCTTTACATACATTAAATAAAAAAGGATATTTTATGGACAACAATTACATACCAACTGCGTTTGATGAAAAAATTCAGAGCAAGGACTTAAATATTTTGAAAACAGCCCTCCCTTATATGAACGGTGCGCGCCAAAAAGGGATTATTACGCTGATAAAGTCTTTAGAGCTGCGCAATTCATTGGAGCTAATCAATAGCGACGATTCTTCGCTTTCCATTATGTCTGCGGAAAACCCAATGGAAAACACGCTGAATATGCTCAATGATATCCGGCAGTTTTGCAATGAACGGGAACAAGAACATATCGACCTGCTAGTCAACCTGTTTTCTATGTTCTCCACATACGAAACTATGTTTTCGTAATATCCCGGAACGTTTTTCTGGCTGCTGCCATATGATAATAGTACCAAAAGGAGGGCTTTATGAATTTTGACGATGTATTTAACGCACAAAATACCAAGGGTATTTCGCCCGAAAAACTAGCGTTTTTAAAAGCTATGGCAAGCCGGCAGGCCGGCGGCAATGCGCAGGATATGATGGCGGCGCTGATGTCTATCTCTGGCGCGGCCCAAAAACAGGGCGTGTCTTTCAACGAACAAGAGCGGGATATGATGCTGGAGCTGCTGTTGAAAAACCTCTCCCCGGAAGAAGGCAAAAAAGCGCGCAGTATGATACAGATGATGAAAAAGATGAGAAGGTAGCGCAAAAAGACGTGCCAGATAACATTGCTGTAAGGCAGCGTTTATTTGGCACGTCTTTTTCCCATTTTCTTTATTTCTGCACAATATTTACAATCCTGCCCGGCACATAGATTTCTTTTTTGATCGTACCGGTCAGTTTATCTGCCACTGCTTCTTTGGCCATGGCAATGACCGCGTCTTTTTCCGCGTCTTTTTCAATCTGTATTGTCGCCTTTACCCTGCCGTTGATCTGTACGGCGATTTCAACCGTAGACTCTATCGTCTTCGCTTCGTCATATTCCGGCCAGGACTTTTGATAGATATGCCCTTCATACCCCATCGTTTCCCACAGCTCTTCGGTAATGTGCGGCGCCACAGGGTTTAACAGTGTAAGCAGCGTCTGGTACTCCCCGCCAGTCACGCTCCCTTTTTTATAAAAGTCATTGATCAGCGCCATCATTGCAGCAATCGCCGTATTGTATTTTAAATGTTCAAAATCGCTGCTGACCTTTTTAATCGTCTGGTGCATTTTTGTTTCCAGTTCTTTGGAATACCCGGCCTGTCCGGTTACCAGGTCTTGAAGTTTCCACACACGCTCCAAAAACCTGCGGCATCCCTTTACCCCGTCTTCCGACCAGGACGCGGCAAGCTCGAACGCCCCGATAAACATTTCATACGTACGCAGCGTATCCGCGCCGTATTCCTTTACAATGTCGTCCGGATTAACGATATTGCCCCGCGACTTGGACATCTTTTCGCCGTTTTCCCCAAGTATCATGCCGTGCGAAGTACGTTTTTGGTATGGTTCCGGGCAAGGCACAACGCCTTGGTCATAAAGGAATTTGTGCCAGAACCTGGAATACAGCAGATGCAGCGTCGTATGTTCCATCCCGCCGTTGTACCAGTCTACCGGCATCCAGTAATCCAACGCTTCTTTGCTGGCAAGCGCATCCGGGTTTTTCGGGTCGGTATAACGAAGGAAATACCAGGAAGAGCCAGCCCATTGCGGCATCGTATCCGTCTCGCGTTTCGCCGGGGCGCCGCAGCAAGGGCACGTTGTTGCTACCCAGTCCGTCATAGCGGCTAGCGGGGATTCCCCGTTATCGGTAGGCATATAGCTCTCTACCTCCGGCAGCTCTAACGGCAGCTCGTTTTCATCGATCGGGACAAACCCGCATTTCTCACAATATACAACCGGAATCGGCTCCCCCCAGTAGCGCTGGCGCGAAAATACCCAGTCCCTTAATTTGTAATTTACCTTTGCTTCTCCAATCCCGTTCTCTTCCAAGTAGGCAATCATCTTTTTCTGCGCGTCGGCAACTTCCATGCCGTTGATAAAATCAGAATTTATAAGCACGCCTGTGGCGGTATCCGTATAGGCGCCATCTGAAATAGAAATATTGTTTTCCTTTCCCTTTTTTGTCACAACCTGTACCATCGGGATGCCAAATTTTTTCGCAAATTCCCAGTCCCTCTCGTCATGGGCAGGAACTGCCATAATGGCCCCGGTGCCGTAGCTCATTAGTACGTAGTCGGAAATCCAGATCGGAATTTCTTGTTTGTTCACCGGATTGACCGCCGTTAACCCGTCGATACATACGCCGGTTTTTTCTTTTGCGAGCTCCGCGCGTTCAAAATCAGATTTACGAGCCGCCTGGTCGCGGTATGACTGGATTTCATCCCAGTTGTTTAATTCAGATTTATATTTATCAATAATTGGGTGCTCAGGGGATACGACCATATAGGTAGCCCCGAACAGTGTATCGCACCTCGTTGTATAAACGCGCAGCTTGTCGGTTTTGTTTTTGATCGCAAAATCTACTTCCGCGCCCTGTGATTTTCCAATCCAGTTCTTTTGCTGGACTTTTACGCGCTCAATATAGTCTACGTCATTTAAGCCTTCAATTAATTTTTCCGCATAATCGGTTATTTTCAGCATCCACTCGCTTTTTACCTTACGTACAACCGGGGAGCCGCAACGTTCGCATACGCCGTTTACCACTTCTTCGTTCGCCAGGCCGACCTTGCAGCTTGTACACCAGTTGATCGGCATTTCCTTTTTATATGCCAGCCCGGCTTTAAATAACTTTAAGAAAATCCACTGCGTCCATTTATAATAATCCGGGTCTGTCGTATTTACTTCACGTTCCCAGTCAAACGAATAGCCAAGCGCATGCAGCTGTTCTTTAAAATGTACGATATTGTTTTTGGTCACCAGCTTCGGATGTATTTTATTTTTGATCGCATAGTTTTCGGTAGGCAGCCCGAACGCGTCCCACCCCATAGGAAACAGGACGTTGTAGCCTTGCATCCTCCGCTTGCGCGCTACGATATCCAGCGCTGTGTATGGCCTAGGGTGCCCTACGTGTAGCCCCTGCCCGGACGGATACGGGAATTCTACCAGTGCGTAATATTTTGGTTTCGAATAGTCATCTGTTGCAGCAAATGCTTTTTCACGATCCCAGATTCCCTGCCATTTCTTTTCAATAACTTTGTGATTATATACTTCTGCCATTTCTTCCTCCATCTGCTGACAAAACAGCATAAAAATAAAACCGCCATTACGATATAATAAGCACTTAAATTCTACCATATTGTGCCTATTTGTCAATAATAAAAGCGTTTTTGGTCAAAAAGAGCCAAGTTTTACCGCGATCAAATGGTCGAGCGGCGCGAGCGCTTTTCCCAGCCCGTCCGTCCCTTCCATATATTTTTGCGCACCGGATTCGAACAGCACCAAAAGCTCATCCTCCGCGATTGCCACTTCCTCCGAACAAGGCGGCATCTCAATACATTCCGCCGGCTTTTCCGGATGTTTGCTAAGCGAATACGCGGATTCATATACTTTAATATAGGAAGATTTCCCGCGCCCAAAAGAAGTGCTGGCATACACATGACCGTTCTGGTCGAAAGCCACCCCCTGCACTTTGTCCGGAATTGCAAATTCTTCGCACTCTGCAAGCTGCCCGTCTTTATACCGGTAGGATTTCATAACTGACTGGAAAAATTTCGTATGCGTAGCAATCCACAGTTTCCCGTTAAAATACGTAATGCACGACGGGGAGTTGGATACGCGGTATTCTTCGATCCGCTCTTCTTCCAATACGACGGTACGGCGCGGGCGGTATTGCGCAATTTTTTTCATAAACGCGTAATCCAGCCGCTCGATCGTCTGGTAGTTGGAATGGCAGACCCACAGGTTTTTTCCGTCGTACGCTATGCCTCCCAGATGGCTGCCTTTGCGCATCGAAACCGTAACGAGGTATTCCCCGCTTAGGCGGTCAAAGACATAGAGGCCGCCGTACTGCCCGCGGTCCCCGGTGCTGTATGACGTCACCAGGATAAAATCTTTGGTTACGCAAAGCCCCTGCGGGCATTGGTCTATGCTAAATATTTTTTGGTCTTGGTAGTCCTGGTACCTGGTGTAAGGCATCCCGGGAATATCTAGGTTTTCCAGTACGCGGTAGTCCATATTGGCCAGCTTTTTTTCCGGAGCCCGCGTCAGCGTCCCGGAGGCATAGGAATAGAGCTGGATATTGTTGGAATTGGATATTTTTTTTGTCCATTTCGCGAACAAGACCCGGTTCCCCCCGCTGCAGTCCGTAATCTCGGACACCGGATGCCGGTAGCTGCTGTCGCTGTACCACCCTGCGAAGTTATAGCCTTCGCGCGCCGGCGGCATCAGCTTTAACGGAAGGAGCTGCTCATAATATACCGACGGGTTCAAAAAATGGTTTTCGCCCATGTTCAGATTGTAGATAATATCATATACGGGAATATTGCTGTTGACATTATGCTGTTTGTTCAATACATACGCGTTGCCGTAACTGTTTCCAAAGCGGTTTTCAGACAAAAGGGCCGTGCGGCTTTTTAACACCCCGCATCCTTTTGTCAGCTGCGGCTGCTCTAGCAGTATCATCAACGCGAGCAGGATACAGAGCAGGATGCGCGCTGTTTTCATCCGCCTCCCCCTTTCCCCAGAAGAACCTTACGTAAGGAACTGTTCAGAAATAACTGTTCATCTGAAAAACACGAAGAAACTGTATGGAAATAACGTTGCAAATCATTTGCAAATCTTTGCAAATGATTATACAGCATTTTTTTCCATACAGTTATTCTTACATCCGGTTGCATCCGGTTATTTATCATATGATATTTTCATACAAAAGCTGTTTTTATTACATATGATTTCATGATTTCAATAATTTCAATTATGCGTCAATGTCCACCAGTTTATTCGCCCTTGTTTCAATTTCGCGTTTCTGGACGTCTTCCGGAGCCTGTTCATAGCGTGCAAATTCATATTTGTATACGCCTTCGCCGCCGGTAATGGAACGCAGCACGGTCGTATAGCCATCCAGTTCCGTATAAGGGATATCCGCGACAACTTCTTGTTTGCCGCCTTCTACCGGGTTCATGCCAAGCACGCGGGCGCGCCGTTTATTCAGATCGCCCATAATATCGCCGGTGTATTTGTCTGACGCGGTAACCGTCATGGATGCAATCGGCTCTAACAGTACCGGGGACGCTTCCATAAACCCTTTTTTGAATGCCTGCGCAGCGGCAACTTTAAACGCCAGCTCGGAAGAATCTACCGGATGGTAGGAGCCGTCGTACAGGTTTGCCTTGATGCCTACAACTGGATAAGCCGCTAACGGGCCGGTCTTTACCGCATCCTGGATTCCTTTTTCCACTGCCGGGAAGTAGTTTTTCGGGACAGCGCCGCCTACAACGGTCTGCGAAAATTCATAAGCTTCTTCCAGATTGCCGGACGGCTCAAATGTCATCTTTACATGCCCATACTGCCCGTGCCCGCCGGACTGTTTCTTATATTTATATTCTACATCTGCTTTTTTCCTTATTGTTTCACGGAATGCAACTTTTGCTTTGCTTAGTTCAATTTCTACTTTATACTTGTTCAACAGCTTGCTGACTACGATATCCAGCTGCTGGTCGCCGATCCCGTACAGCAGTGTCTGGGAGTTTTCACTGTCGTTGACAACTTTTAACGTAAGGTCTTCATGCGTCAGCTTGGTCAAAGCCTGGGACGCTTTATCCACATCCGCTTTATTTTTTACTTTATACCGTTTGCACGTATAAGGTGTGGAGATCGTAGTGCGGATATATAAGATCGGGTTTGCTTTGGTAGAAAGGGAATCCGTCGTACGTGCTTTGGTCAGCTTGGCAAGCGCGCCGATATCCCCTGCGTGGAGCTCTTTCACTTCTTCGGCCTTCGACCCGCGCAGGATATAAAGTTTTCCGATCTTTTCTTCGATATCCCTATGGTAATTCAACATCACGTCGTCGGTCTTTAAAACGCCAGAATTTACTTTAATCAAGGAGTACTTTCCAATAAACGGGTCTTGGATCGTCTTGAAAATGTACGCGGACTTCGGTTTTGCAAAATCATAGTCCGCCTGGTATACTTCGTTTGTCGTCGCGTTGATGCCTGCGCAGGTACGTTTATCCGGGCTTGGGAAATATTTTGTAATATCGTCCAATAATGTATATACGCCCTGTGCCAGTATGCACGAGCCCATGGAAACCGGTATGGTGCTCCCGTCCGATACGTTGACGCGCAACGCCTGGCGGATCTCATTTTCAGAAAATTCCTCTCCGCTGAAATAGCGGTCCATAAATTCTTCGCTCGTCTCCGCGACAGCCTCCAACAGCGCCTCGCGGCAAAGCTCCAGGTTCGGGATCGAATAATCCGGGATGTCCATAGCGACTACCTGGCCTTTCTCATTCCAGCGGTGCGCGGACTGCGTTACAATGTTGACGTAGCCTACAAATTTTTCATTTTCACGTATCGGGAGGTGGAACGGCGCAATCTTTTTGCCGTAGAGCTCTTGCAGGTCTTCGACTACCTGGCGGAAACTTGCGTTGTCGATATCCATATCGGTTACAAAAAACATACGTGGAAGTTTGTAGCGTTCGCAGATTTCCCAGGCTTTCTTTGTCCCTACTTCAATGCCCGCCTTGCCGCTGACTACTATGATCGCGGCGTCCGCTACGCTGACGGCTTCTTCTACTTCGCCGACAAAATCGAAAAATCCCGGCGTATCCAAAATATTGATTTTAACATTGTCCCATATAATCGGGACAACAGATGTCTGGATCGAAAACGAACGTTTCGTTTCTTCTTTATCGAAATCGCTAATTGTATTCCCGTCACTGATCTTTCCCATCCGGCTGATCTGGCCTGACAGATACGCCATCGCCTCTACAAGGCTCGTCTTCCCCGCGCCTCCATGTCCTAAAAGCACTACATTACGTATCTTGTCTGTTGTGAAAACATCCATAATATACTATACCTCCTGCTGTTTTATTATCGTGTTTGTACAAATATACAAAACTCTTCCTCAATTTTAACAAATTTTTTGAGTAATTACAACAATTATATTTTGAATCCCTCAATTTCTTGCCTGGGTAATAAAAGGACAGCCACAAAATAGATTGACTTTGTATTTGAGAATTATTAGAATGGTAGGAGAGCTTGTCTGGAAATGAAACAATTATTATTAAGAAAAGGAAACGTATCATGGAGCTGAACAACAAAACGATCGGGCAAACTATATATAATATCGGTTTTATCGGGCTGGGGCTGATCGGCGGCTCTATCGCCAAAACCATCCGGCGGATTTATCCGCATATCAAGCTGTATGCCACTTCCCGCCGCCTATCTACGATAACGCAGGCTTATGAAGCCGGCGTCATTGAAAATGACGGGCTGCTTTCCTTGGACGCGTTCGCGGATATGGATTATATTTTCCTATGCGCCCCGGTACAGCAGAACCTTTCTTATCTAGAGCAGTTAAAAAATATCATTCGTCCGCATACCATCCTTACAGACGTCGGAAGTGTCAAGGGCGATATCCACAAAGCGGTCATATCCCTTGGCATGGAACAGCAGTTTATTGGCGGGCATCCGATGGCGGGTTCGGAAAAGACCGGATTTGAAGCGGCTACGCCCTACCTGCTGGAAAATGCCTATTATGTCATTACGCCGACCACAAGGACAACGCAGGCGCAGATTGACCGCTACCGCGATTTTGTATCCGCGTTGGGCGCAATCCCGCTGGTAATGGATTATGAACAGCATGATTTTGCCACGGCGTCTATCAGCCACCTGCCCCATGTGATCGCCTACAGCCTGGTCCATATGGTGGAAGAAATCGACAGCCCGCAAAAAACAATGAAGACGATCGCGGCAGGCGGTTTTCGCGATATGACGCGGATTGCGGCGTCATCCCCTGTCATGTGGCAGGAAATCTGCCTATCCAACAAAGAACAGCTGCTGCGCCTGATGGATCTATTTACCGGCCAGCTGGAAAAAATGCGCGCGTTTATCCGCTCTGGTGCAAAAGAGGAAATGATCTCTTATTTTACAGACGCCAAAAATTACCGCGACTCCCTCAATATCCGCCTTGCCGGCCCGCTGCAGCCAGTCTATGAGCTGTACTGCGACTTAATCGACGAGGTTGGAGGCATCGCCACGCTGGCTACGCTGCTTGCCAGCAACGGCATCAATATCAAAAACATCGGCATCCTGCACAACCGGGAATACGAGGACGGCGTACTGCATATCGAGCTGTACGACCGAAAGGCGCAGGACGCCGCGGAATCTTTACTGAAAAAATACCATTATACCGTATACCGCAGATAGGAGGCTTTTATGTTCATACAACCAGCGATCTCCCTAAAAGGAGAAGTTTCCATCCCGGGAGACAAATCGATCTCGCACCGCAGCATTATGCTGGGCGCCCTTGCCGAAGGGACAACCGAAGTTTCCCATTTTCTTTGGGGCGCGGACTGCCTTTCAACGATCGCCTGTTTCCAAAAGCTGGGCGTCGATATTGACATGGACGATCCTTCCGAAGATGGCCCAGCGCCCGGCGGGCGCATCCGTATCCACGGCAAAGGGCTGTATGGGCTGCGTGAACCGCAGACGGTCCTGGACGCCGGCAACAGCGGCACGACAACCAGGCTGATATGCGGCATCCTTGCCGGATCGCCGTTCACCAGCACAATCACAGGCGACGCCTCGATCCAGAAGCGCCCCATGCGCCGTATTATCACCCCGCTCCTTCAGATGGGCGCTTCGGTTACAAGTATGAAAAACCCCGCAGGCACGAACAGCAATGCTGCCGACGCAGGGATATCAAATGCTATAGGATTAAATTCAAGCGCAGGCGAAAACGACTACGTGCCGCTTATCATCCATGGCGGGCAGCTGCATGGCATCCACTACCATACGCCGGTCGCCTCCGCACAGGTCAAATCCTGCATCCTGCTTGCCGGTTTATACGCAGACAGCCCTACTTCCGTAACGGAGCCGGCCTTATCCAGAAACCATACGGAACTTATGCTCGCGTCTTTTGGCGCCGATATCGCAAGCTGCGGCACAACCGCAACCATACAACCGCAGCCGCGCCTGCACGCGCAAAAAATTGAAGTGCCTGGGGATATCTCTTCCGCCGCTTACTTTATTGCCGCCGCGCTGCTAGTCCCAAATTCCGAGCTGCTCATCCGAAACGTGGGCATGAACCAGACAAGGGATGGCATTTTGCGCGTTGTCGATGCAATGGGTGGAAATATCAAGAAATTAAATATACATGAAATATCTGGCGAGACGGTCTGCGACCTGCTTGTCACATCCAGCGAACTGACTGGTACGACGATCGGCGGCAGCCTGATCCCGACGCTGATCGATGAAATTCCAGTACTTGCCGTTCTGGCAGCTTATGCAGATGGAACAACGATTATCCGGGATGCGGCGGAATTGAAGGTAAAAGAGTCCGACCGGATCGCATCCATCGTCCATAATTTAAAAGCAATGGGGGCAGATATTGAAGCAACCAAAGACGGCATGGTCATCCACGGCGGAAAACCGCTTCATTACGGGGTCATTGACACCTGCGCGGACCACCGGATCGCAATGGCTTTTGCCGTAGCGGCACTGCGTGCGGAAGGTGGCGCCGAACTTATGGGCGCCGATTGCGTAACGATTTCTTACCCGCAATTTTACCAGGATTTTGATGCGCTATGTATCCGCAAATAATAGTTGCAAAATTGTTTGAAATCGTTTAAAATACTTTATGTTAACATTTCTATACAAAACAATATCGAAAAGAAGCCGCATAGTTGTTGCGCAGATAGCTATCGATCTATTTTTATTGACTGCCTATTTGCGCATTTTTATGCGTGTTTCTGCCCCCAGTGCATTTTTCAAATTAAAAATATTCTATTGTTATATTGCATTTAAAAACCCCATATGTTACAATAGGCAACAGAAAAGAGAGTGTCTGCTACCAACAAACACTCTCCAGGGACTACCGGTAGACGGTTGGCCCAGATTATAGTTAGCCTAGAAACAGCCGCCTAGTTTTCCAGACCGGGGCGGCTATTTCTGTGTCTTTCCATGATGGAATCCTATCGTATATCCAATCCCGAAGCAAGTACCGCATAATGCCAGCACCGATATCAGGCTTTCTATCGTTAGCACAACATACGCCCCCTTTTCCCCAGATTCCCTTTCGGGTTTCTATGTAATCGGAGGGTCACAGTCCCTCCGTAGAGGGTCAACCGCCTACCGTCTTGGTAGCAACCATAGACATGCTACCATACATTCCAACAGTTTTCAACTTTTTTATACTAAATTACAAACATCGCATCCCCAAAACTAAAAAAACGGTACTTTTCCCGCACGGCCTCCCGGTATGCACTTAGCACCTGCTCTCGCCCTGCAAACGCGCTGACAAGCATTACAAGCGTAGACTCCGGCAGGTGGAAGTTAGTAATCAGCGCGTCGATACATTTAAATTTATATCCAGGATAAATAAATATCTGCGTCTCGCCGCTTGCCGCTTTTACGTGCCCGGATGCGTCCGCCACGGATTCCAGCGTCCGCGTGCTGGTCGTCCCGACAGCGACCACGCGCCCGCCGCGGTCTTTTGCCATATTGATTTTGTCCGCCTGCCCCTGGCTGATTTCATAATATTCCGCGTGCATATGGTGCTCTTTTATATTTTCAACCTTTACCGGTCGAAACGTCCCCAAGCCTACATGCAGCGTCAGCTCTGCGATATCCACCCCTTTTTCCCGAATCTGCTCCAGCAGCTGCGGCGTAAAATGCAGCCCGGCGGTCGGCGCGGCCGCCGACCCGGCCTGTTTGGCATATACGGTCTGGTAGCGCCCGCTGTCTTTTAATTCATGCGTAATATAAGGCGGGAGCGGCATATGCCCGAGCTGGTCTAGGATTTCTTCAAAAATTCCCTCGTAGGAAAACCGTATCAGTCGGTTGCCTTCCTCTGCAATGCCGACCACCTCCGCAGCCAATAGCCCGTCCCCAAAGGAAAGCCGGGTTCCGGGCTTTGCCTTTTTCCCAGGTTTTACAAGCGTCTCCCAGATATCTCCCTGCCGGCGCTTTAGCAGCAGCACTTCGATCGTAGCGTGCGTCTGCTCTTTGACGCCGTACAGCCTGGCCGGGATGACTTTTGTATTATTCAGCACCAGGCAGTCCCCGGGCTGCAGATACTGGACAATATCGCAAAACACACGGTGCGTCACGGAGCCGTCCGCCCGGTTCATTATCATGAGCCGGGAAGCGGAGCGATCTTCCAGCGGGTCTTGCGCAATTAGCTCTTTGGGAAGTTCGTAATAGAAATCTTTTACATTCATACGCGCCACTCTTATTTCCTCAATTCAATGCCCATTGTTTCCAATGCCTGAACGATCCGGTCCATCGCCGCGTTAACCGTCTGGTCGTCCAAGGTACGGTCAGGCGCGCGGAAAGTGATCGAATATGCCATGGATTTAAAACCGATTTTAATCTGGCTTCCTTCATAAATATCGAACAACTGGCAGCTTTCCAGATAGTCCCCGGCGTTGCGTTCAATCGCGTCTTCGATATCCCCCGCTAGGAGCTGCTTTTGGCACACCATGCTGATATCCCTTGTAATGGCAGGAAATCTAGCGATCCCTTTATACTTGCGGTCAAATGCCGCCCTTTGTACGATCTGCGGCATATCCAGCACGGCAATATAGACGCGTTCCTTAATCGAATAATTCATTGCAGCCTTCGGATGAACTTCTCCAAGGTAGCCGATCGTCTCGCCGTCATAAAGGATATCCGCCTGCCTGCCCGGATGCAGGAACGGTTTTTGCGCATCCGGATTGTACCTTGGCTTTTTCGCCATACCGGCTTTGTTTAAAAATTCTTCGACAACTCCTTTTAACGTATAAAAATCCCCTTCCCCGTACATGCCCAGGGTAAACTGCATCCGCTCTTGTGGCAGTTCGGTCAGCGGCAGCTGCGTCGGCAGGTAAATATTTCCCAATTCATACAGGCGGACGTTTTTATTACGCCTGTTATAATTTGTCGCCAAAGAGGTCAGCATGCCGTTAAGCGGCAGCGTACGCATAATGCTGAAGTCTTCGCCCAGCGGGTTGGAAATGACAATTGCCCTGCGCAGTTTAGAATCTTGCGGGAGCAGC
Organism: uncultured Lachnospiraceae bacterium; assembly: GCA_949457475.1. Taxonomy (GTDB): domain Bacteria; phylum Bacillota; class Clostridia; order Lachnospirales; family Lachnospiraceae; genus Eubacterium_J. The sequence goes on along the minus strand of CASUON010000019.1, from coordinate 4,927 downwards.
AGTTTGTCAAATACTTTCGGGCTTTCAAACGAATAGACCATCCCTTGGCTAAATCCGCAGTACTCCGCCACATCTTTTGCAATGTCTTCGATCCGCAGTTTGAAAGATAATTTTCCGGTTGTCGCCTCGCCGGATGGGAGCGTAGTGGCGATTTTATCATACCCGTAAAAACGCGCCACTTCTTCCGCAAGGTCTGCGCCGCATTCCAAATCCTGCCGCCAGGACGGAATAATCACTTCGTTGTTCGCTTCATCAAATCCTAGTTCAATTTTCTCAAAATATTTTAACATTTCCTGCGGAGCGATGTCCGTTCCAAGAAGACGGTTATATGCCTCCGGCTCAAATGGGATGCGCCTCGTCCCTTTTACCTTTGGATAAACGTCTACCACGCCGCTGACTACTTCGCCCGCTTCCAGTTCTTCGATCAGCTGGCAAGCGCGGTTCATTGCCTCAATTGCATTGTTCGGGTCAAGCCCTTTTTCGAATTTGGAAGAAGCGTCGGTACGCATGCCGATTTTTTTGCTGGACAACCGTATATTCGTCCCGTCAAAGCATGCCGCTTCAAATAGCATCGTCGTCACCTGATCTGTAATCATGGAATTCTCACCGCCCATAATGCCGCCAATTCCAATCGCTTTTTGTGCGTCGCAGATCATAACGACCGAATCGTCCATCGTACGCTCCTGTCCGTCGAGCGTCACAAACGTTTCGCCTTGTTTTGCGCGCCGTACAATAATCTGGCGCCCAGCAATCGTATCCAGGTCATAAGCATGCATCGGCTGCCCGAATTCTTCCATAACGTAATTGGTAATATCTACAATATTATTAATCGGGCGGATGCCATGCGCCGCCAGCCTGCGCTGCATCCATTTCGGCGACGGCTGGATCTTGACATTTTTCACAACGCGCGCGGTATAGCGCGGGCAAAGCGCCGTATCTTCCACGGTAACCTTAATGTACTGGTTTACGTCTTCCAGGTTGCCGGTCGGCTTTACGATCGGCGGGCAGAACGGAAGGCCAAACGTAGCCGCCGCTTCCCTGGCGATGCCGATTACACTAAAGCAGTCCACGCGGTTTGAGGTAACTTCATACTCTACAGACACATCATCCAGCCCCAGCGCCGCAACCGCATCCGTCCCGACTGCAACGTCTTCATCAAAAATATAAATGCCTTCTTCCGGCGCCTCCGGATACATATCCCGGCTTGCGCCAAGCTCTTCAATCGAACACATCATACCGTTCGATACAACGCCCCTTAACTTGCCGCTCTTAATCTTGATTCCGCCTTCAGCCTTTGCGCCGTCGTGGGTTCCCGCTACGCGCCCGCCGTTTAACACGACCGGTACTTTTTGTCCCTGCGCGATATTTGGCGCCCCGGTAACAATCTGAACTAGCTCTTGCGCCCCGATATCAACCTGGCAGACAACGAGCTTGTCCGCATCCGGATGGCGTTCCACCTCCTTAATCTGTCCGACCACGATCTTATCTAGGTCTTTATCAAATGCTTCAAACCCTTCTACCTTTGTCCCGGAAAGCGTCATCCGGTCCATATATTCCTGCGGCGTCACCTGAAGCCCTGGAACCATCGATTCAATCCACTTTAATGAAGTATTCATTTTATTTTTCTCCCTTTATCGGCATTTCCATATTATTCATAAATTCTTTTTTAGTAATGTTACACTAGAATTGCGCTAAAAACCGGTCGTCGTTTTCATATAGCAGCCGCATATCGTCAATTTCATATTTGAGCAGCGCAATACGCTCTAACCCGACGCCGAACGCGAAGCCGGAATATTCCTTCGGGTCGATGCCGCTCATCTGCAATACTTTTGGGTGGATCATACCGCAGCCCAAAATCTCAATCCAGCCGCTGCCTTTACAAAACCGGCAGCCTTTGCCACCGCACTTAAAGCATGTAACGTCCACTTCCGCGCTCGGTTCTGTGAACGGGAAATGGTGCGGGCGGAATTTTACTTGCGTGCCTTCCCCAAACAATTCCTTGGCAAACTCTGCCAGTGTGCCTTTTAAATCCGCAAAGGTAATGTTTTTATCAATAACCATCCCCTCGATCTGGTGGAACGACGGCGAATGGGTCGCGTCTACTTCATCCGAACGGAATACCCGTCCCGGCGCGATCATACGGATCGGTAACGGCCTCGTTTCCATTGTACGCACTTGTACAGGCGAAGTCTGCGTGCGCAGCAATATTTTATCCGTAATATAAAACGTATCTTGTTCATCCTTTGCCGGATGGTTCGCCGGGATATTCAGCGCCTCGAAATTATAATAGTCGTACTCGATCTCTGGGCCTTCTACGACTTCATAACCCATGCCAACAAAAATACGTTCGACTTCTTCCAGCGCGATCGTGTTCGGATGCCTGTGGCCGATACGGTTCCTGTTTGCAGGCAGGGTAACGTCAATCACTTCCTGCTTCAGCCTAAAGTTCATCTCCGCCTCTTCCAGGCGTTTCTTCGTCTCTTCAAGCATTGCTTCAATCGCCGCCCTTGTTTCGTTTACGAGCTGCCCGACAACTGGGCGTTCTTCTGGACGCACGTCTTTCATGCCTTTTAATACAGCCGTCAGTTCCCCTTTTTTTCCAAGAAACGCAACCCTGACGTCATTGAGCATAGAAAGTTCTTTAGACTCCTGAATCTGGCGCGTTGCTTCTTCTTTGATCTGCTGCAATTTTTCCTTCATAACAATGCATTCTCCTTAACTTAATGATGTATATGCCAGTGCCAGCATCTGTTTCTGGCATGAAAAAAACTCCCTCCCTGTAACAATAAAAATAACTAGGGACGAAGTTAGAATCCGCGGTACCACCCTGCTTCTTAACCTTGCGCTGCCATATACGTTACTGCCACCTGGATATTTCATCTACATTTCATATAATTTCATATAATTTTCATATAATTTCATATAGATTCCAATTATGCCAGGGCCAGGATATGGCGCTGCGCGCATTAAGCACTCAGTCTACGTAACGTGTATCCACGTCCCAGGCTACGCATGCACGCCGCCCATGCGCGTACCATTCACCCAGGCTGCTCCAGTGCGAACTTCAAAAACCACCTATTCTGGGGACGGCTCTCAGCATATTGCCGTTCCTTCTCTGTCAGCAGTATTGGCTTCCTACTCTGTATATACGACTATACAACACTTTCCAAGCATTTTTCTTTTTTCACTTTTATTCCATATTCCATGTGCAGGCCTGATCAATGCCCGCCTGTTTTTCATTTCCATATGCGGGCGTATCGCATGTGCTGCTTTCTTTTGCCGCAGGATGCAGCTTCGCCTGCAAATGATTTTAGATTATAACGCAGTTGCATGGCATACGCAAGCAAAAATTTCCGAAACCTTATTTTTTGTGCTTTTTGTGCAATTTTGCCCAGTAAATTTCAATATCTTCATAGAAAAATTTATTCATTTCCGCACAAAGCAGCAAAATGTAAACACAAAAATAAATCCAAAACATCATCAGCACAATCGTAGCCAACGACCCATACATGGAAAATCCATTAAAATACCCGACATAGATCGATATGCCGATGGACAGGACATACCATGCAACCGTACAGAGCACGGCGCCGGGCAGCTGGTTATGGAAATTAATCTTATAACCAACAATTGCCTTGCGGTCTGTCAGCGTATGGAACGCCATCATAATCGTAAGGATCATGATCGGCGTAATAATCAGGATACGAAAGTCCAATATCCGGGAGACGACCTCACCAATCACCGGCAGATAGTACTTCACCAGCCCTTCGAGCGAACGCCCAAACACAAGCAGAACCATAAAGCTTACAATCGCCACTAAAAAGATGAATGTATAAAACATGGCTTTTATCCGCAGCAGCAGCCAGTTGCCCCGTTCGGAAACCCCATTGACTTCATTCAGCCCATTTGACAGGTAGTAGATCCCTTTCGCAGCCGACCAGATGGCAACGATCGCCGTAGTAGACAGTATCTCTACTGATTCAGAAAAAACTTCATCCAATACGGTAATAATAATCGGTTCGAGGTATTGCGGCAAGTATTCATGTACCCACTGCAGCAGCATAGCCTCCGTAATCGGCGTATACTGGATTAACGTAATAAAAAACATCAACAGCGGCACAATCGACATCATTACAAAAAACGCCGTCTGCGCCGCGTAAGCAGCAATATTATCTTTTTTACATTTATCCGCCAGCCGCAGGCTGTTAAGAAAAAAATGTTTCATAAATTAACGCCTCTTAGTTTTTTATCTGATTTTCTTTATGCTCGCCCCGTCGTAAAAAAATGTAAGGATTTTCTTATAGTCCCAGCCTTCTTTTGCCATGCCGTCCGCAGCGTACTGGCTCATCCCCATGCCGTGCCCGTTGCCGCCGCCCGCCAAGTAATACCGCCCGCTTTTTTTGTGGAATGAAAGCGAGAAATAAGCGCTTGGCAAAAATCTAGACGTCGTATTTTCCGTTTGATTCGCATAGGTTATTTTCTCTAGTGCGCATCCTAAAATAGATCGAATATTATACTCTGACTTAATTTCTGCCCTTCCAAATTCAAAACCGATTACCAGTTTTAACACAGCGCCGCTTTTACTGCGTTTGGCGCAGTACATTTTTTCTACCCCGCCAAAGCCCCGTAGGGAAGAAACTTTTTTTACTCTCGCGCCCGACGTCGCATACAGCGTAATTAAAGACGGGTTGATATCCCTGCGCGACTGGATCGTTTCTTTTAGCTGTTCGATCCGCCCGCTTAATTCTACGCTGGCGTTCCAGCGAAAGTACGGGCTGCCGCTGTCATAGCCGCGATACCCTGCCTTGGTAATGTATTTGCGGAATTTTGATTCCTTTGACAAGTCGAATTTTTCCATGCCTTTGACAAGCGGTTTAGCCTTCAAGTAAGGATACAATCCTTTCTGATCCCAGATTTCCATCCCGGA
>CASUON010000018.1 GCA_949457475.1 uncultured Lachnospiraceae bacterium | reverse complement strand
TAACTGCCGGATAACAACCTATTATTTTTTTATAGTATATTCGGCATATCCCCCTAAAAAGTAACTAAAATTATGTGTTTACCATGCGCAAACAGACGTCAAATATTGCACGGCGTCTGTTTCAATGGTATAATTATAACAACATAGAAAAATTGGAATAACCGGAAACAACCGGAAGCAACAACCTGGATAAAAAAGGACGGAATACAAATATGGGAAAACAGATATGCAAATTACTGCTGGGCATGTTATGCACCGTATCGCTTTTGGGGTGCGCCGGGACAGAAAAACAGCAAACGCAGGCGGAAAGCGAAGGTGCAGACGCGCAAGCCGGGACAGAAAAGCAACAGACGCAGGCGGATACAGAAGATACCAAAACCGTACAGCTGACCGTCTGGGGCGCGAAAGAGGATGAAAAGCTGATGGGGCAGGTCATCCAAGGCTTTTTGGAATATTATAAAGGGAAGGCGGATTTTCAGATTTCGTTTGCCGCGCAGGGGGAATCCCAGTGCAAAGACGTGCTCCTTGGCGGGCTGGAAGAAGGGGCGGACGTATTTGCCTTTGCGGACGACCAGCTAAACGCGCTGGCGGCGGCAGGGGCAGTGGAACCTATCGGACAGGCGGATGATATCAAAAGTCGGAACCTGCCGGCTACCGTTGATGCCGCAACGATCAACGGCCAGCTGTACGCATATCCGCTTACTGCGGATAACGGCTATTTCTTATATTATAACAAGCGTTACATTTCGCCGGAGCAGGCAAAGACGTTAGACGGCATCTTAAACGCCGCTGCGGCAAACGGCCGCGTGTTTGCAATGGACTGGTCTTCCGCGTGGTATGTATATGCCTTTTTTGGGAATACAGGCATGAAAATTGGGGTTAACGACGATGGGATTACGAATTTTTGTACATGGAACCAGGCGGACGGGGATATCCGGGGGATAGATGTCGCCCAGGCGATGCTTCGGATTTCCGCAAACCCAGGTTTTTCCAGCCGTACAGATGAAGCGTTTCTGGAAGGGGTTAAGGACGGTTCCGTCGTCGCGGGCGTCAGCGGCGTATGGAATGCGGTTGCCATCCAGCAGGCGTGGGGGGAGGACGCAGGCGCGTCCAGGCTGCCGACGTATACTTGCGGTGGCAGCCAGGTGCAGATGGCTTCTTTTTCCGGCTGCAAGCTGATCGGGGTCAATGCGTATTCCAGTCATCCTAAGTGGGCCGCCAGGCTTGCTGAATGGATTACGAACGAGCAGAACCAGAAGCTGCGGTTTGAAATGCGTGGCCAGGGGCCGTCTAATAAAAAAGTTGCGGAGTCTGCGCAGGTGCGCCAGTCGACGGCGATTGCGGCCTTGCTAAGCCAGTCGGAGTTTTCACAGCTTCAGCGCATAGGAGGAAAATTCTGGGACCCGGTTTCTGAATTTGCACAAAATATGGCGGCGGGAAACCCTTCCGGCAAGGATTTACAAGAACAGCTGGATGCCATGGCGCAGGAAGTCTGCGCCAGATAAAGAAAGTCGAAAGGAAATGTAAACGCAAGATGAAAAATAAACTTACCATACAGCAGCGCCTCATCCTGCCAATTATCCTGCTGGGGGCCGTGGCATTGCTCTCGAATGCCTTGTCGGTATTTAGTATCCGCAACGTCAACGCCAGCGCGTCCGGCATTGTAGACGACAATATGGCCGGCGCGCAGATACTGCAAAATATCCGCCATTCGACGACGGACATCCATAAAATGGCGCTTTCCCATATCGTCGCGACCAATTACCAGACAATGATCGACGTTGTGGCGCAGATCAAGGAAGAGGAAAAGGCGCTGGGCGCGTTGCTGGAAGAATACAAGGGCTATCTGATGCAAGAGGAAGAGGCGGATTATGCGAAACTTCTGGATAATTATGATTGTTTCCAGCATGCGCTGATCGACCTTGTGTGCGCGAGCGCAGACAGTAAGACAGAAGACGCATACGCTTGCGCAAACAGCGATGTGGCGCGTTATGGCCAGGCGATCGCGCAGTGTGCGGACGCGTTATATACGGCGCTCAGCGAAAGGACGGACAATGCAAGGGCAAAACTGCACGGCGTTTATATGATGTCTTTGGCGATTGCTGTTTCTACCATCCTGGCATGTATCATATTGGTGTTTGCCGCGGTGCAGATCATTCAAAAATATGTCATTCGGCCGATCAAAGGCACAGTGGGTACGCTCCAGGAAAGTTCGCAAAAACTGGACGGGGTAGCGGGCGGGGTGCTCAAACGCACCCGTACCTCGGGAAAGAGCGCCAAGAAATTTTCTTCCCTGGCAGGCTCTTTATCCGGGGCTGTCCGGGAGGTGGCAGACCACGCGGCTATTATTAACGGCAGTGTGTCGCACGTCCGGGCGGATGTCAACGATATGGCGCAGGCATGCAGCGCAATTATGGATTATTCTTCCGCCATGAAAGAACGTGCAACGGAGATGGAGGCACTGGCGCAGCAGAATGCGCAAGTCATCCGCAGCAAAACGTCGGATATCCTGGATGTGCTGGCAGCGGCTATAGAAGATAGCAAGAGCGTAGACCAGGTGAACAGCCTGACAAAAGATATCGTATCGATTTCGTCCACGACGAACCTGATCGCACTGAACGCCTCGATAGAGGCTACGCGTGCAGGAGAAGCAGGAAAAGGGTTTGCTGTCGTTGCAAACCAGGTCAAGACGCTGGCGGCGTCGTGCAGCGAGACGGCGGAACGCATCCGGGAGGTCAACCAAGTCGTTACAAATGCGGTGTATAATTTAAGCGGGCATTCGCAGGATATGGCGGACTACCTAAGCGGGACGATCCAGGGCCAGTTTCAGGAGTTTGTGCAATCTGGCAGGCAATATAAGCAGGACGCGGATTATATAAAAGAAATGATCGACGCGTTTAACAGCCGTACAGACAGGCTGCGGCAGTCCATGGCGGAAATCGCAGATTCGATTGAAAGCATCACAAAGGCGATTGATGAAGGGGCGTCTGGGATTACAGGGGTCGCGGGCAGCGCAAAAAGCCTAGTGGCGGATATGTCGGATATTACGCGCCGAATGGATGTGAACAGGGAAATTGTGGAAGAATTGAAAAAGCAAATGGAAGTATTTGCGGATTTATAGGAAAAATTATTGAAAGAAGGAATACAGATCGTATACAGCCGGCAAAAAAATGTATGCCGGCTGTTTTTTGTGTGTAAGAAGCATAACGGACAGGAGGCATCCGGCAGAAATTATTTTTGCTGGGTGCTGTTTTTATGATAAAAAAACATGATTGTGCAAAATCAACAAAATATAAGACAAAAAAGTCTCCTGGTACGACAAGAAAGTACAAGTGATTTTTTAGTATAATGGAAAGCAGATACAAATTAACAAAATATGCACGCATAACGCAATCTGATTTGGTAGAAATGCAAAATTCTATAGCACGGCAAGCGATTGCTGACCGTAAAAACTGCAATCCGTGCATGGAAGAAAGGAAAAAGGATTGGCGTATGCGGCGCTGACCAGTACAAGGAGGAATCAAAATGCAAAGAGAAGCCCTTGGTATGGTGGAGACAAAAGGCCTGGTAGGCGCGATCGAAGCTGCCGACGCCATGGTTAAGTCTGCAAATGTCGCTTTGGTTGGCTACGAGAAGATCGGTTCCGGTTTAGTTACCGTTATGGTACGCGGTGACGTAGGCGCAGTCAAAGCATCGGTAGACGCTGGCTCCATCGCCGCTGAAAAAGTCGGTACAGTTGTCTCCTGCCACGTTATTCCGAGGCCACATACAGATGTGGAGAAAATCCTTCCGCATATGGATTGATTTTAATTCATGACAAGTGAAACAGCTTGCTGTTTCGTCTTGTTACGGGATTCGTGGAGGAAACCCACCACCTTTATGAGAACGCTAAAAAGGCATAAATTTTATTTTGGAGGGAAAACACATGGATGAATTAACCAACAACATCATGGAAGAGGTTATGAAGAGGCTGGGAGCTGCTGCTGCCCCTGTTGCCGCTCCGGCAGAGAAATGTTGTGAGGAGCCTGCTGCAGCGCCGTCTGCGGCATGCAATCTGACGGAGTATGTCGGTACAGCGATGGGCCATACGATTGGCCTGGTTATCGCAAACGTTGACCATCAGGTTCACGAAGCGCTTAAAATTGACCCGAAATACCGCGCGATTGGTATTATTAGCGACCGCGTAGGCGCAGGCCCGCAGATTTTCGCGGCGGACGAAGCAGTAAAAGCGACCAACAGCGAATGCCTTCTGGTAGAATGCCCACGTGATACCGAAGGAGGGGCTGGCCATGGCTCTTTGATTATCTTCGGCGCTGAGGATGTATCGGACGCAAGACGTGCCGTAGAAGTCTGCCTGCGTGAAATCCCGCGTACAATGGGCGATGTGTACGGCAACAGCGCTGGGCACCTGGAATTCCAGTACAGCGCGCGTGCTTCTTACGTATTAAATAAGGTATGGGGCGCACCTCTTGGCAAAGCATTTGGCATTACCGTCGGCGCGCCTGCAGGTATCGGCGTAGTCCTGGCAGACGCGGCTTCTAAGGCTGCAACGATCGACGCTGTGACCATTGCGACGCCTGGCAACGGCGGGACAAGCTTTTCCAACGAAGTGAACTATTTCTTCTCCGGTGATTCCGGTGCGGTAAAACAGGCGATTATCGCTGCGCGCGACGTAGGGCTGCAGCTGCTAAAGACCCTGGCGCCAGATGAAGAACTCAAATCCACCACCACCCCTTACATTCTTTAATTCAGGAAGGAGCTGTAAGCTATGAAATCAAAGCGTTTTGAAGTGCTGGCGTCCCGTCCGGTAAACCAGGATGGCTACGTCAAAGAGTGGCCGGAAGTTGGCCTGATCGCCATGAACAGCCCTTTCGACCCGACCCCAAGCATCAAGATTGAAAACGGGCGCGTAACAGAGCTGGATGGCAAATGCCGTGCAGATTTTGATATGTTAGATACTTTTATCGCAGACCATGCCATCCGTTTGGAAAATGCGGAAAAGGCAATGGCGCTGGATTCCTTAGAAATCGCACGTAAGATTGTAGATATCAATGTTTCCCGTAAAGAAATCCTGGATATCACGCTTTCTATAACACCGGCGAAACTGACCGAGGTCGTAGGAAAGATGACAATTGTAGAAATCATGATGGGCATGTCCAAGATGCGCGCCCGCCTGATGCCTGCAAACCAGTGCCATGTTACAAATGTAAAGGACAATCCTGTCCAGATCGCAGCGGATGCGGCAGAAGCCGGCGTACGCGGCTTTGCGGAAATGGAGACGACCGTTGGTATCGCCCGCTATGCGCCGTTTAACGCGATTGCTATTATGGTAGGCGCCCAGGTAGGACGTCCAGGCGTTATGACGCAGTGTGCTTTGGAAGAAGCGACGGAATTACTGCTTGGCATGCGCGGCTTTACAACTTATGCAGAGACGATTTCCGTATATGGCACAGAGCCGGTATTTATGGACGGCGACGACACCCCGTATTCCAAGGCATTCCTTGCCAGCTGCTATGCCAGCCGCGGCTTAAAGATGCGTTTTACTTCCGGGACTGGTTCCGAAGTGCAGATGGGCTATGCCGAGGGCAAATCTATGCTGTACTTAGAAGCGCGCTGCCTTGCGATTACCAAGGGCGCAGGCGTGCAGGGGACGCAGAACGGTTCCGTATCCTGCGTAGGCGTGCCAGCCGCAGTACCGGGCGGTATCCGTGCGATCGCGGCGGAAAACCTGATCGCGATGCTGTTAGACCTTGAATCCACGACTTCTAACGACCAGACCTTTACCCATTCAGACCTGCGCCGCGTAGCGCGAAGCGTACCGCAGTTCTTCTCCGGCACAGACTATATCTGCTCCGGCTATTCTGCAACGCCGAACTATGACAATATGTTCGCAGGCTCCAACTGGGATGCGGAAGACTACGACGACTGGAATATTATCCAGCGCGATATGAAGATTGACGGCGGCTTGCAGCCTGTACGCGAGGACGACGTAATCAAAGCCCGCAACAAAGCGGCGCGCGCGCTCCAGGGCCTGTTCCGTGAGCTTGGCCTGCCGCCAATTACAGACGCGGAAATAGAAGCGGCTACCTATGCGAACGGTTCCAATGATATGCCGGACCGGAATGTAAACGAAGACTTAAAGGCCATTGAAGATATGATGGCGCGCAATGTAACGGGCGTAGACTTTGTAAAAGCGCTTGACAGGGCTGGATTCCCGGATGTGGCACAGAATATCTACAACATGCTCCGGCAGAAAGTGGCGGGCGACTATCTCCATACAGCTTCGATCTTTGGCGACAATTTCCATGTATTGTCCGCAGTTAACGCGCCGAATGACTACCATGGGCCGATGACTGGCTACCAGATCAGCGAAGAGAGATGGAAACAGATCAGTGATATCCCGAATGCCATCCGGCCGGAAGACATTTAAGAAGGAGGTGCGACAGAAATGACTTTTGACGAAAAAACACTGCGTAGCGTCATTGAAGAAGTAATCAGGGAAATGGCCGGCCAGACGGCTTCTGCGGCGACAGCGCCTGCGGCGGCACCTGCACCTGCAAGCAGCCCGGCATCCGGCAAGATGACATTGTCCGAACAGGGCGAGGCACAAAAAGGCATGGCACCTGACGAGGTTGTAATTGGATTAGCGCCGGCATTTGGCATTTACCAGACCGAGACGATCATTCACCAGCCGCATGACAAAGTGCTGCGTGAGATTATCGCCGGCATCGAAGAAGAAGGGCTCAAATGGCGTGTGATACGTGTATACCGTACGTCTGACGTTTCCTTTATCGCGCATGACGCGGCTGAATATTCAGGTTCAGGCATCGGCATTGGCATCCAGTCCAAGGGTACTACCGTTATCCACCAGAAAGACCTTCCGCCGTTGAGCAACCTGGAGCTGTTTTCACAGGCTCCGTTGATCGAAATGGAAACTTTCCGCCAGATCGGGAAAAATGCTGCCAAATATGCGAAGGGCGAGGCTCCTACGCCAGTACCTGTACGCAATGACCAGATGGCGCGCCCGACCTACCAGGCGATTGCGGCATTGCTGCATATCAAAGAAACCGAACATGTTGACAACAACAAGCGACCTCAGGCTGTCGCTGTTTCATTCAGGTGAAAGGAGGCAGAATCGTGGATCAGGAACTTTTAATGAAACAGATTGTAGAACAGGTCATGCAGACCATGAAGAATAGTGGGGCTGCATCAGCTCCTGCAGCTTCTGCCGGCGCAAAGGTTACGGCCCAGAATTATCCGTTGTCCGAAAATATGGCGGATAAGATCAAAACGCCTACCGGCAAGCCTTTCACTTCTTTAAGCTATGATAAGGTGATTTCCGGTGAGATTACCGCGGACGACATGCGGATTTCACCAGAGACATTGGAGATGCAGGCACAAGTAGCGGAATCCGTAAACCGCGAGGCGTTCGCAGGAAACCTGCGCCGTGCGGCGGAGCTGATCTCCGTGCCGGACGACCGTTTATTAGAGATTTACAATGCATTGCGCCCGTACCGCTCAACGAAGCAGGAACTGGTCGATATTGCCAATGAGCTGGATCAAAAATATGGCGCTAAGACGGCGGCTGCCCTTGTCCGTGAAGCTGCGGATGTATACGAGCAGCGCGGCAGGCTGAAAAAATTCTAAGATACGGTAGCAGTATGGACAAGAGCCGGCCTGTTACAGTGTCCGGCAGAAGTCAGGAGGTTCCACTATGAAAATTGTTGCAGGCATTGATATCGGAAATGCGACGACGGAAACCGCGCTGGCAAAGATTGACCAGGGCCGGGTCGAATTTCTGGCCAGCGGCACAGTACCAACAACGGGCATCAAGGGGACCGGGCAAAACATCAATGGCGTCGTCCATTCCCTGACCAGCGCGATGGAAAAAGTGGGCATTGAGATCACAGACCTCTCACAGGTGTGCTTAAATGAAGCGGCTCCGGTAATCGGCGACGTAGCCATGGAAACCATCACGGAGACAATCATCACAGAATCGACAATGATCGGGCATAACCCTTCTACGCCTGGGGGCATGGGGGTCGGGGTTGGGGAGACAATCCTGGTCACACAGCTTGCCACGGCTGCTGGAGGGAAGGACTATATTGTGGTAGTGCCCGCCAGTGTGGACTTTGAAGACGCCGCAAGGCTGATTAATGAAGGCTCGATCGGCACACGGCAGGTGAGCGCGGCAATTGTCCAGCGGGATGACGGCGTGTTGATCCACAACCGGCTGCACCGCAAGATACCAATTGTGGATGAAGTGGCGCTGGTAGATAAAGTTCCGTTGGGGATGCGCTCCGCGGTAGAAGTCGCCGGCGTGGGCGGCGTGGTAGAAGTCCTTTCTAACCCGTATGGGATTGCAACACTGTTTGGCCTTTCTTCGGAAGAGACCAGGCAGGTGGTTCCCATTGCGCGCGCGTTGATCGGCAACCGCTCTGCTGTCGTAATCAAGACGCCGGCGGGGGACGTCAAAGAACGAAAAATCCCCGCGGGTATGATCGAATTTTATGGCCAGAACCGGACGGTGAAAGTGGATGTGGACGCCGGGGGCGAGAAAATTATGCAGGCTGTGGAATCCCTGCCTGTCCTGGAAGACGTCCGGGGGGAGCCGGGGACGAACGCGGGCGGCATGCTGGAAAAAGTCCGCCAGGTCATGGCGAACCTAACCCGGCAGCATCCGAAAGATATTCATATTCAAGACCTGCTGGCGGTAGATACTTTTACGCCGCAGAAGGTGCAAGGCGGCCTCGCAAACGAGTTTTCCCAGGAAAACGCCGTGGGCATTGCCGCTATGGTGAAGGCGGACCGTCTCCAGATGGAGGCGATTGCCAAGAAATTTTCAGAACAGATCGGCATCCCGGTACAAGTCGGGGGTGTGGAAGCGGACATGGCGATCCGCGGTGCGCTCACAACGCCGGGGACGAACAAGCCGCTGGCTATTTTGGACATGGGCGCGGGGTCTACCGATGCGTCTATTATCAACCGGGAAGGGGAAATCCATTCCATCCATTTAGCCGGCGCGGGCAATATGGTAACGCTGTTGATCCAGTCGGAAATGGGCCTGGACAGCTTTGACATTGCGGAAGATGTAAAGAAATATCCGCTTGCAAAGGTAGAAAGCTTTTTCCATATCCGGCATGAAAACGGCACCGTAGAGTTCTTCTCCGATCCGCTCGATCCAAATATATTTGCCAAGACCGTCATCTTAAAGGAAAGTACGATGATCCCGCTGGAAGGCGACTGGTCGATGGAAAAAATACGCCTGATCCGCCGTCAGGCAAAACAGAAGGTATTTGTAACAAACGCGCTACGTGCGCTTGCAAGGGTCAGCCCTACCGGAAATGTCCGGGATATCCAGTTCGTCGTGCTAGTAGGCGGTTCCGCTTTGGATTTCGAGGTTCCGCAGATGGTTACCGACGCGCTCTCGCAGTTTAAGGTTGTGGCGGGCCGCGGCAATATCCGGGGGACGGAAGGGCCGCGCAACGCAGTGGCGACCGGGCTGGTGCTCTCCCTGGCGGAAAGGGGGGACCCAAGATGAACGCTGCGCAGATCGCAATGACAAAACCGACCGTCCATGTGCTGTGCAGCCAGGATGCGCCAAAAACTGCATTCGAACAGCTGCTGTACGGGCTGGAAGAAGAAGGCATCCCTTGTGAAACCTGGACAAAAGACGGCGCGGACGCGCTGGCCCTGGCATGGGAAGGCGCGCAGGCCTCCCGCCTGGGCGTAGGCGTAGGGATAGACGGGCAGCAGGCAGTCTTGCATATGTCCAAGCTGGAACGGGAGCGGCCTTTGTACCGTATCCCGGCCCGGTCTGTGGAGCAGGCGCGTATCCTGGGCGCAAACGCGGCGCGGCTTGTAAAAAAGCTGCCGTTAAAACCTTTGGAAGGGAGGTGAGGGCATGACGAAAAGTTTAGGGCTCATAGAGACAGAGGGGCTTGCAGCCGGCATCGAAGCGGCGGACGCGGCCGTAAAGTCGGCAAATGTAGAGCTGATCGGTTATGAGCTGACAAAAGGCGGAGGCTGGACAACGGTAAAAATCCAGGGCAATGTCGGCGCGGTAAAAGCCGCCGTAGACGCAGCCCGGATAGCAGCCGCCAAGGTAAACCGGGTAGTAAGTACGCGCGTGATCCCACGTCCGTCCGCCGGACTTGACGTGCTGGTGCATAATCCGGATACCGTTGGGGATGCACAGCCTCCAGAAGAACCGAATATGCCAAAGCCACCTACACCGCCAAAGGGGCCGGGTACGGATGTAGATACAATAGATACAGTAGCTGCAATATCTACAATAGATACAGTAGATACAGTGGCTACAATAGATACAAAATCTACAATAAAGACTAACGATTCAGAAGGTACAAACAATTCCGATAAAAAGGCAGATACGGATGTAAATGCAGCCGGGCAATCGGGTGCAGATAGAAATGTAGCCGAGCAGCCGGATGCAGTAGGTGCAGATACGGATGCAGCCGGGCAGCCGGATGCAGCGGGTGTAGATAGGAATGCAGCCGGGCAGCCGGATGCAGTAGGTGCAGATAGGAATACAGACGGACAAACGCAGGCGCAACGTAAGGAAGAGCCGCAGGCGGGGCTAGACAGCCAGGAAGAGCCGCAGGCGGAAATATTACAGGAAGTGCGAAACAGCCAGGAAATGCAACAGCCGGATACATTACAGGCAGGGCCGGGCGGCCATCATACGCCGGCAGAAGCGGGCCGGCAGAAAGGGCTTGTACCGGAGGCGGCTAAAGAAAACGCCGGGCCAGCGGAACTAGGCAGTATAAGACCAGACCCTTCGCAAACGCCTACAGAAGAAGCGCAAACCACTGAACATCCGCAAACGGAAGAGCCTGCAGAAGAAGCGCAAAGCACCGAGCATCCGCAAACGGAAGAAGGCGGGGCGGCACCGGATAAAAAGGCCCAGGCAACCGCGGTTCCAAAGCCGCTTAGGCGGCCGGCGGCGACAAAAGGGCGCCGGGGCGGAAAGCGCGGCAGTAAACAGGAAACGACAGAATAACATAGATTGGAGGATATCGTTATGGGAGAAGCTCTTGGCATGATTGAAACAAAAGGCCTTGTTGGAGCTATTGAAGCAGCCGATGCCATGACAAAATCAGCGAATGTAACGCTGATTGGCTATGAAAAGATTGGCTCCGGGCTGGTGACTGTGATGGTCCGCGGCGACGTAGGCGCAGTCAAAGCATCTGTAGACGCAGGTGCAGCTGCGGCTGAAAAAGTAGGCGAGATCGTATCGCAGCACGTAATTCCGCGTCCGCATACAGATGTGGAGAAAATCCTTCCGAAGAATCTGTGAGGGGAGGAATAAGCCGTGGAGAAAAGCCAATACACGCAGGAAGAGTTCCTGCGCCTTGTGGTGAGGCTGGTGGTAGAAGAATTATGTAAATGGGAGCGTTCCGTTCCGATTGGCATTTCCAACCGCCATATTCACCTGAACCGGGCAGATATGGATGCCCTGTTTGGGCCTGGGAGCGAGCTGACCCCGGTCAAAGATCTGCAGCCGGGGCAGTATGCCGCCGCAGAGACGGTGCACATCCGCGGCCCGAAAGGAGAACTGAAACGTGTACGTGTGCTTGGCCCTCTGCGCGATGAATCTCAGGTGGAAATTTCCATCGGCGACAGCTTCGTACTTGGCGTACACCCTCCAGTCCGGGAATCCGGCCAGCTGGAGGGGACGCCGGGTATACAGGTAGTCGGCCCGAAAGGGGAAATACAGCTAAAAAGGGGTGTAATCGCCGCCCTTCGCCATATCCATCTGGACCTTGCAACGGCAAGCCGTATCGGCGTGCACGACAAGCAGATTGTCCGTGTGGAGATCGGCGGCGAGCGCGGCGCGGTATTGAACAATGTGCTGCTGCGCGTGTCAGACAAATTTGCGCCTGAGATGCATATTGACGTAGAAGAGGCAAACGCATTGGGCGTGAAAAACAGCGACCGGGCGTATATTATTCCAGACTAAAGGCAGTGGAGGGAGTGCATATGGGTTGCGATATGACGCAGTGCAATGAGACGCTGCTGGAGTTTGAACGACTGATAGAAAAAGGCGAGAAAAAAGATTGGGAAGGTTCTCTGCGCACTGGCGTAGACCTGGGCACTGCGAACATTGTCCTGGCAGTAGTGGACGAAAAAAACCGGCCGGTGGCCGGCGCCACGTTTCCGTCGACGGTAGTCCGGGATGGTATTGTGGTAGATTATATAGGGGCCGTACGGGCTGTTACCGAACTGAAAGGAAAGCTGGAGGAATTGCTTGGCGAAACGCTGGATGCGGGGGCATGCGCGATTCCGCCGGGCATTCTGGCCGGCAATGTAAAAGCCATCGGCAATGTTGTAGAGTCAGCCGGATTCCGGCTGACTGAAATTGTAGATGAACCTACCGCGGCTGCAGCTGTGCTGGGCATTACAGACGGCGCGGTTGTAGACGTAGGGGGCGGGACTACCGGGATTAGCATCCTGGAGGACGGGAAAGTCATTTATACAGCGGACGAGCCTACGGGCGGTACCCATATGACGCTTGTGCTGGCAGGTTTTTATGGATGCAGTACGCAGGAAGCAGAATTGATGAAACGCGACAAAGCGCAGGAAGACAACGTTTTCCCGGTCGTGAAGCCGGTTGTGGAAAAAATGGCCGCAATCGTCAAGCGGAGCCTGGAAGAATATCCTGTGGACACTGTCTATGTAGTAGGCGGCGCATGCTGTTTTACACAGTTTGAAGCCGTTTTTGAAAAATATCTTGGCACCCCGGTGGTGAAGCCGGTAGCCCCGCTGCTGGTTACGCCTTTGGGTATTGCCATGAACTGTACCGAGTAAGGGGGTGGGTGCGTTGACCGAGCAGGAACGATATGTTCATGGAATTGTAGCGCAGATGCTTGCCGAACGGGTGGTACAAAAGCTGCTGGAACGGCAGAAACAGGCGCTGGTAGTATATACCGGCTCAAATATGGGAATCGGGCCTGGCCTGGAGTGCCTGCGGAAACTGCGCCTTACGGAAGGATTTTCCTACCGGGTGCTGTTAACGCGCAGTGCCTCCGGGATTTTGGATGTTCCGGCAATCCGTTCCGCCCTGGAACCGGAAGAATTGTGGGTGGAAACCCCTGGGGATTCCCCGGAGGCGCTTACCGCCCGTTATGACACGATATTGGTTCCAGCCCTGACGGTAAATACCGCGGCCCATGTAGCCGCGTGCATGGCGGATACGCCGGCTGCCGCGATTATCCTGGATGGGCTGATGCGCAGCAAAAATGTGGTAGTAGCTGTCGACGGCTGCTGCCCAGACAACCCGCAGCGCGTACAGCGAGGATTTCGCATGACGGAACCATTAAAAAAGAAGCTGCGGGAAAACAGGGATGCGTTAAAAGATTACGGCGCGTTTTTGACGACTGCGGACCGGCTGGGGGAAACCGCCTTGAAAGCGATTCTTAGTTTTGCTCCACAATCTAATAGCAGAGAACAGGAGCCAAGTATGCATACAACAGGCGCATATCCGACAGGGCAGGCAGAAGCAAGCGTATATCCGACAGGCACGCCGGGAAAAGGGCATGTAGAAGCGGGCTTGTATTTAACAGGTATGCCGGGAGCAAGATATGTAGAAACAGGCAAATATCTAGCAGATACGCCGGAAACAAGGCAGCCAGGATATGACGGGCCTGCTGCAGAAGTGCGAAAAGCGGCGCAGTCCGCAGGCGTATTCCACGCAGCGATGGAAGGGCGGGTGTTCAGCGGAAAGCACATCCGGTCTTATCCGGACCATGCGACCGTGATCGTCCCGCAGCGGACAATTATTACCCTGCTGGCGTCCGATGAAGCGCGCAGGCGGGGAATCCGTATAGAGACAGCGCCTGGGGCAGCACCGGGTATGGGATCATATACAAGATCATAAGGCAGGTGGAAAAATGTATCTAGGAAGAGTGATTGGAACGGTAGTTTCTACCAGTAAAAATGAAAACCTGGTTGGCATGAAGCTTTTGATGGTTGAAAAGCTGACCGAACGCCTGGAGCGGGAAGGCTCGACGGAGATTGCCGTAGATTCGGTAGGCGCCGGCACCGGGGAGATCGTAATTGTCTGTAAAGGCAGTTCCGCCCGTTATGTATTTGGCGATGGTTCCGCCCCGGTAGATACGTCTATCGTAGGCATTGTAGATTCTGTGGAGGTGAGCTGATGGCAAATTTGTATACAAAAACCGGCGACAAAGGCAAAACAAGCCTGGTAGGCGGCTCGAGAATCAGCAAATCAGACCTTCAGGTAGAGTGCTATGGCACGATGGATGAAGCGAATTCCATGCTGGGGCTGGCTTATGCAAATACTTGCCAGGAATATATCCGAACGACGGTACATGCAATTCAAACGAGGCTGTTTTCCCTCGGGGCGGAGCTGGCAAGCGACGAACAAGGCATAGCGAAGCTAAAAGGGCTGATTTGCGAGGAAGACGTAGCTTTCCTGGAGCATGTAGTAGATACTTGTACGGAGACGACCGGGAAGATGACCTGCTTTGTAGTGCCCGGCGTCGACGCGGCGTCATCGGCGCTCCATGTGGCCCGGACAATCGTACGGCGTGCGGAGCGGCGCATGGTGGAGCTGACAGGCATCCATCCGGTAAGGGAAGTGTTAATGCGCTATGTCAACCGCCTGTCCGACGCTATTTATGCGCTGGCGCGCCTGCAAGAAGAAACCGTGGCGCAGACACAGATACGGGAGAAGGTGACGGATTTGGTAAAAGATGCGTTAGCGGGGTATACAGACAGCCTGCCGCCGATTTCACTGGAAGTACTCAAGCGGATGGCGGGCAGGGCGGAAGAGAAGGCGCGGGAGTTAGGCGTCCCGGTTGTTTTTTCCGCTGTCGACAGCGGCGGGAACCTGCTGCTGCTGGAACGGATGGAAGGCGCGCTGCCAGGCAGCGTACAGGTGTCGGCTGGCAAGGCGTATACGGCCAATGCATTCCATATGCCGACCCATGAACTGGGCAAGGCGGCACGGCCGGACGGCCCGCTCTACGGGATTGAAAACGCTGCGCCGGGAAAGGTCATCTTGTTCGGAGGGGGCTTTCCTTATGTGTCAGACGGCCAGGTTGTAGGAGGCATCGGCGTATCCGGCGGGACGGTAGAACAGGATATGGAGATTGCTCGTTTTGCAATGTCTATGTAAGGAGGGAAAGCAATGAATATTGATGAACGCGTAGTAGCCGGCATAGTAAACGCGGTCTTGGGCAGGCTGGATGTTTCGGCTGGCCCGTGTGCCGGGGCGGGCGGCGCAGGCGAAGGCATTTTTGAAAGTATGAACGACGCGGTAGAAGCCGCTGCCGCTGCGCAGCGGGAGTACCTGGGCCGCACTATGCATGAACGGGCCGCCTATGTACAGGCAATCCGCGATGTGGTGCTTGACCAGGAGAATCTGGAATATATATCACGCCAGTCCGTAGAAGAGACCGGGATGGGTAATTATGAGCATAAGCTTATCAAAAACCGGCTGGCAGCAACAAAGACGCCTGGGACGGAAGATTTGACGACAGACGCGATGACAGGCGACGATGGCCTTACTCTGGTGGAGTATTCCCCATTTGGAGTGATCGGGGCCATTACACCGACGACAAACCCGACGGAAACAATTATCTGTAATTCGATTGGAATGCTGGCGGCGGGCAACAGCGTTGTATTCAGCCCGCACCCAAGGGCAAAGAATGTATCCTTGCACCTGATCCGGCTGATTAACCGTGCACTTGCCAAGGCAGGCGCGCCGTCTAATCTAGTTGTAACTGTATCGGAGCCGTCGATTGAAAATACAAATGCTATGATGGGGCACCCATTGATCCGTATGCTGGTCGCAACCGGAGGCCCTGGTATTGTCAAGACCGTACTCTCCAGCGGCAAGAAGGCGATTGGCGCGGGCGCAGGCAATCCGCCGGTCGTAGTAGACGAAACCGCGGATATTGAAAAAGCGGGAAAAGACATTGTAGACGGCTGCTGCTTTGACAACAACCTACCTTGCATTGCGGAGAAGGAAGTCATCGTAGTGGATTCCGCGGCAGACTTTTTAATGTTTAATATGAAGAAAAACGGCGCGTATGAAGTAAAAGACCCTGAGATTATTGACCGGATTGTAAAACTGGTCGTACAGGAAAACGGGAAAAGCCCGGTGACCGCTTTTGTAGGAAAAAGCGCCAAGTATATTTTGGAACAGGTAGGCGTCCATGTGGATGACGATGTGAAGGTCATTATGGTACAGGTGAAAGAGACGCATCCGTTTGTGCAGGTAGAGCTGATGATGCCGATACTGCCGATCGTACGCGTGCCGGATGTGGATGCGGGCATTGAGATGGCCATCCGCGTAGAACACGGCAACCGCCATACCGCCATGATGCATTCACGCAATGTAGATAAGCTGACCAAGATGGCGAAGCTTATCCAGACAACTATTTTTGTGAAGAACGGCCCATCCTACGCAGGAATTGGTGTCGGCGGCGAAGGCTATACGACATTTACCATCGCAGGCCCGACCGGAGAAGGGCTGACTTCCGCAAAATCCTTCGCAAGGCGGCGCAGGTGCGTGCTAGTCGGAGGAATGGATGTGCGCTGATCGGGGAGGTGCTCCTATGCAAGAAAATTTGACAGCTTTGGTGGAAAGCGCCGGCATTGTCGGCGCGGGGGGCGCAGGGTTCCCTACCCATGTGAAGTTGGATGCCAAAGCGGACATTGTAATTATAAACGGGGCCGAATGTGAACCGCTCCTTCGGGTCGACCAGCAGCTTATGGCAAAATACGCCGGACGGCTGCTCGCCGCGCTGGACCGGATCGTCGTGCATTTGGGGGCGCAAGAAGGCGTTGTCGCGCTGAAGGAGCATTACCATACGGCTGCTGAGGCATTGCGGCGGGAGCTGCCGAATTACCCGAAGCTGCGCCTGCACCTGCTGGGGGCGTTTTACCCGGCAGGCGACGAACAGGTCATTGTATACGAGGTTACAGGGCGCGTCGTCCCGGAAGGGGGCATACCGATCCATGTGGGCGCCGTAGTGACCAATGTAGAAACCGCGTTAAATGTACTGGATGCCATAGACGGGCATCCGGTAACCGATAAATATGTAACGCTCGCAGGGGCGGTGCGTACGCCAAAGACCGTGAAGGTTCCGCTTGGCATTACCGTAGCGCAGGCGATAGAACTAGCCGGGGGCGCTACAGTAGCGGATTACCGTATCATAAACGGAGGCCCTATGATGGGGCGTTTGGTTTCGCCGGACAGCGTAGTGACAAAGACAACAAAGGGGCTTTTGGTGATTCCAGCGGGGCATCCCCTCTTGCACAGCCTGGAACGTCCATTGGGAGTATCCTTACGGCAGGCGGCTATCGCGTGCATGCAGTGTTCCCTCTGTTCGGAAGTATGCCCGCGGGGGCTTTTGGGCCACCGCATCCAGCCGCATAAGTTAATGCGTTTAACCGCTTATGCGAATATGTGCGACCCAAAACAGACGCCGGTCAACGCATACCTTTGCTGCGGGTGTCGCCTGTGCGAATATGCCTGCGTGATGGGGCTCCAGCCATGGAAATTAAACGGCAACCTGAAAAATATCCTGGGCAGCCAGGGTATCCGTAACAACCTGCATAATAAACCGGAACAAGGCGCGCCGTTCCGTGAACTGAAGCGTTATCCGGTACATAAGCTGATCCATCAGCTGGGTATTGCGGCATACGATGTAGAAGCGCCTATGGACGAATCCGTAGCGCCTGTCTACCAAAAGGTTGCGCTGCCGCTTGCGCAGCATGTGGGGGCTCCAGCAGAGCCGGTTGTAAAGGAAGGCAGCAAAGTAGAGAAAGGCCAGCTGGTGGCCCGGATACCGGAAGGGAAACTGGGGGCGAACATCCACGCTAGCATCAGCGGCACCGTAACGGTTGCTGGAGGGGACAGCATTGTAATCCAGCAGGATATATAAAGATAGGATGTATAAAGATAGGATATATAAAGATAGGATGTATAAAAGTTAGGATGTAAGCATAGTTTCAACAAGAATGATAAAAAAGAGGCAGATTTTACGAGCCTCTGGAAAGCGAGGAGAGATTATGAATATACTGGCATTAATAGCAGCATTTGGCGGCGGTATTATTGGCGCTTATATTGGCGCGGTTCCTGCGTTCGTCATGACCGGTGTTTTCGCCCTGGTAGGCGGCGTGATTACTGCAACGGGAGGAGACGGCAGCGTAGCGATCAATACAATCGCGTTTGGCTCTTTCCTTGGCCCGCATATTGCTTTTGCCGGCGGTGTAGCCGCTGCGGCTTATGCAGGCAGACAAAAGAAACTGGAATCCGGCGCGGATGTAGTCAGCAGCCTAAATGGGCTGGCGGCGCCGGACGTATTGCTTGTAGGCGGTGTATTTGGCGTTATTGGCTATGTAATCGCAACGCTGATTGGCATGACGCCGCTTGGCCCGCTGACAGACCTTCCGGGAATTACCGTTGTAATATCGGGTATTGTTGTCCGTTTCCTGTTCGGTTCTACCGGGTTGACTGGGCATTATACTGGAAAAGGCCCGCGCGTATGGTTTTCTACCGGCACAGGCTTTGTCTATAACGTAGTACTGGGCGCAGGGGTAGGTATTGCGGTAAGTTATGTCGCGGCGTCGCTGGCTGATAACGCGGCTGCCCTTGGCATTTTCCCGATCATCTGCTTTGGTTTTTCTGCGGTTACATTGTTGTTTGCCTGTGCGGGGCTGGCATGCCCTGCAACCCACCATATGAGCCTCCCGGCAGGGCTGGCCGCCGTGGTAGGTATTGGCGCATGGGGGCCTGCAGGGGCGTTGCTTGGCGTAGTGTTTGGCATTATCGGCTCTCTGCTTGGCGATTTCTTTGGAAATACGATAAACAGCCATTGTGACAGCCACATCGACCCTCCAGCTGCAACGATATTTTCCTTAACGATTGTTATCAACCTAATCGGCATGGCAGTTGGCTAAAACGCTTTGTTGCTAAAGCAGGGCCGTCCGGGAAAGGCATTTTGGCGCTTAGTCGCTAAAGCAGGGCTGTCCGGGAAAGGCAGCCTGGTCGGTGTAGTTGGTAAAAGTGGTGAGAAAGGATATGCATATGGGAAAGTCGATTGGATTATTGGAGCTTAAGAGCGTTCCTGCAGGCGTGCAGTCTGCGGACGAGATGCTTAAGGCCGCAGATGTGGAGCTATTGGTAGCTACCGCGATCTGCCCAGGCAAATATATTATCATTATCAGCGGGCAGGTCGGGGCAGTGAAAAGCTCTATGGAAAAAGGCAGGCAGGTAGCAGGGACTTTCCTTATCTGCCATCATACAATCAATAATGTCCATGCGTCTGTGCCGCCAGCACTGGTAGGTACGGTAGACGTCGGGCATGTAACTGCCCTGGGTATGCTGGAAACAATGTCGGCGCTGACCGCGGTACGTGCCGCGGACATTGCCGCAAAGGCATCTAACATCACCCTTATGGAAGTCCGGGTGGCACGGGGCCTGGGCGGAAAAGGATATTTGATTTTTACAGGCGAGGTTTCCGCTGTAAAATCGGCGCTGAATTCTTGTATCACGCAATTAGCGGATACGGGCGAGATTACAAGTAGCTGTGTCATTCCATCGCCGCATAAGGGGTTGATTGAAAAATTAATGTAAAATCTGCCAACGTGTGGCAGCTTGTAAAACAGGTGCGGTTATGTTATATTGTATGGAATGAAAGGAGGTTTTGCAATGAATCAGAAGGAACAGAAGGGCCAGGATTGCCCAAATTGTTTTTACACTGCGAAAAAACCGGAAAATAAAGGGGCGGAAGAATGCCCGCAATGCTATTTCCAGCCGGAGGCTGTGGAAGAGAAAGTGGAAGATTGCCCACAGTGCCATTATCAGCCGGATTCGAAATAAAGATTCCGTACATGTACGGGTGATAATACAGGGTTTGAATTCCAGCTAAACGAATTGCGCGGCTGGGAGAAGGAGTATAAAATGAAGCGTTTAGTAGGAAAAAAGGCGCCGGATTTTAGTATGGAAGCACTGGCGAAAGACGGGGAAACGTTTGTCCGGGTGCAGTTGTCGGATTATGCAGGAGAGTGGCTAGTTTTGTTTTTTTATCCGATGGATTTTACCTTTGTCTGCCCAACAGAGCTGACAGCTTTTGCAGAATGCCTCGCGCAGTTTGAAGATGCCGGGGCTAAACTGCTCTGTGTGAGTACGGACAGTGTATATTCCCATCTGGCGTGGCAGCGTAACGGGCTTGGGAAACTAGGCTATCCAATGGCGGCAGACCAGTCTTTGCAGGTATGTAAAAAGTACGGCGTGCTTTTGGAAGAAGAAGGGGTGGCCTTGCGGGGGCTTTTCCTGATCGACCCGCAGCAGAATGTGCGTTACAGCGTCATCCATGACAACGACGTAGGGCGCAATCCGCAGGAGGTGCTCCGCGTGCTGGCGGCTTTTCAGACCGGGGGGCTATGCGCGGCCGGCTGGACCAAAGGGCAGGCTACGATTCAGCCTGACCTGCCCGGCGCGCAAGAAGCCGTATCGGCTGTGAATGACGCGCCGGTGCGTATTTACACAATGCCTGGCTGCAGCTATTGCCGCAGTGTGAAAGAGTTTTTGCGTGGAATCGATGTAGCGTACCAAGAAATAGACCTTTCTGTGGACGAGCAGGGAAAAGCGTTTATGAACCAGCGCGGCTATACCGCTTTGCCGGTTACCGTAATCGGCGATGTGGAGATTTCGGGTTATCAAATGCCTAAAATCAGGGAAGCTTTGGGGATTAGCCAATGACGGCGTAGCGGAAGATAAGAAAAAGGAGTGAGTTGGCAATGGATGGGAATCTTTTAGATATTGGCGCTTCTGCAGAGGGCAAGCTGCGTATTATTCAGGAAACTGTTCCGGGCAAACAAGTGACGCTGGCACATATTATTGCCAGCCCGGGCGAGATTATCTACCAGAAGCTGGGGCTGAATCCTGATTTGGACTATAAGCAGTCTGCGATTGGGATTTTAAGCATGTGCCCGTCCGAGATATCCGTAATCGCCGGTGATATCGCGCTGAAAACTTCTTCGATTGAGATTGGCTTTATCGACCGTTTCAGTGGGACGCTGATTTTTACGGGACGGATTTCCAATGTTCAGTCCGCGGTTTCCAATATACTTGTTTACTTAAAAAACCGTTTAGGTTTTACTGTTTGTGAGATTACAAGAACATGAAAAAGATTATTTTAATGGGGCGTAGCGAATGTGGGAAAACCACTTTGACGCAGGCGCTAAAAGGCGATGTGATTTCTTATCACAAGACGCAGTATATCAATCATTATGACGTCGTAATTGACACGCCAGGGGAATACGCGGAGACGGCAACGTTAGCGCGTGCCCTGGCGCTGTATTCGTATGAAGCGGATGTCGTAGGCCTTTTGCTGAACGCGGCGGAACCGTATTCGCTGTATCCGCCGTGCTGCGCGGCGGCCTGCAACCGTCCGGTGATCGGGATTGTCACGCAGATTGACCGCGAAGACGGCAATCCGGACCGCGCATACCACTGGCTTGAGATGGCCGGGTGCCGTCCGGTGTTTCGGGTTAGCGCATACACAGGGGAAGGGATCTGGCAGGTGCTAAATTACCTGCGCGAACCTGGGGATGTACTTCCGTGGGAGTCGCAAGAGGACGCCGACCGCCCGCGTACCGTGATATCCAACAAATATGGAAAACTGTAGCGTGCGCCCGTTTTTAGAGCGTGTTTGAAAAATCATTCCCGCCATCTGCCGGAAAGCATTTTTCAAATACGCTCTAGTGTTCCATCCGGACAGAAATCAGAGTAAGGAACTGCCGGCTCCGCACCACTGCGTCGTTAAAATTTCTAGTCGATGGAACCACATC
>CASUON010000017.1 GCA_949457475.1 uncultured Lachnospiraceae bacterium | reverse complement strand
TCTCCACAAAATGTGAAGCACATCTTACGGAAAGCATTTTTCAAACACGCTCTAGATCAGGAGTGGATAGTGAATGAAAATATGCCGGCGTGCGGCGCCGGCGGACAGGTCAAAAGGCCGATAGACGCGGCCTTTTGGCCTTTTTTGTATTTTTTCCCAAAACTTCTGGATGTTACCCACAAAAATCGTTCTCTTTTTTCGTACATTAGAATTAGTAATTGTATGATTGACAACAAAAGGCAATCAATCCAAAGGAAAATCAATAAATTCACAAAATAAAATGAGGATAAACAGATGACAAAACGAACCAGGCAGATTTTAGAACGTTTGGACCAGATGTACGGCACGCAGGCAATCTGCTATCTAAATCACGAAAACGCGTGGCAGCTGCTGATTGCAGTTATTTTAAGCGCACAGTGTACAGACGCGAGGGTAAATATCGTAACGGCGGACTTGTTCCAGAAATATGATTCTTTGGAAAAATTCGCAAATGCCAGCCTGGAAGAGCTTGAGCAGGATATCCACTCGATTGGGTTTTACCATAGCAAAGCAAAAAATATTATTTCCTGCTGCCGCGATTTAGTTACGAAATTTGGCGGCGAAGTGCCGTCTTCAATAGAAGAATTAACCAGCCTGGCAGGCGTTGGGCGAAAGACGGCGAACGTGATACGCGGCAATGTATTCCATGAGCCGAGCGTTGTAGTAGATACGCATGTAAAACGTATTTCAAACCGCCTTGGGTTTACGAAGGAATCAGATCCGGCTAAGATTGAACAGGATTTGATGAAAGTGCTGCCAAAGGACCATTGGATTTTATACAACATGCAGATTATTACATTTGGCAGAAATATCTGTTTTGCCAGAAACCCTAAGTGCAGCGAATGCTTTTTGCAAGACCTGTGCAAGGCAGGAGACAAAAAACCAGTATAATATGGTTTTTTATAGTTATGAATGATGGATTGTACATATATTAAATAAAGGTAATGATATTGGAAAATTATGTAGCGATTGACTTAGAGATGACCGGCCTAAACGCAAAACGGGACACCATTCTGGAAATTGGCGCGGTCAAAGTCGCAAATAAAAAAGTAGTAGAAGAATTTCAGGTGATGATCCATCCGCATATGAAGCTGCCGCTACAGGTTGTTCAGCTGACTGGCATTACGGACGAAATGGCGGCCCAAGGGGATGAGCTGGGAGAGGTGTTCCCGAAAATTGTAGAATTTTGTGCTGATTTGACGCTTTTAGGGCATAATATTATGTTTGATTACAGTTTTTTGAAACAGGCTGCGACGAACCAGAATCTGCCGTTTGAACACGCCGGTGTCGATACGTTAAAGATCGCAAGGTCGCTGTTGCCCAAAGAGCAGAAAAAAACGCTTCAGGCGCTTGGCGACTTTTACGCAATCCAGCGGGAGCATAGGCACCGCGCGCTGGACGATGCTCGGTTGGCTATGGAACTATATGAAATATTTGAACGGGAATATGGCGCGCAACAGCCGGCGCTTTTTGCCCCGGCGCCTTTGCTGTATAAAACTAAAAAACAGCAGCCGGCGTCGGAAAGGCAGAAAAAAAGGCTGAAAGAGCTGGCTGACTACCATCAGGTCGCGCTGCAAGTACCGTGGGAGTCGTTGACGAAAAACGAGGCGTCTAGGCAGATTGACAAAATCATCGGGCAATACGGCAGAATGCCGAAAGTAAATTAGCCGCGGCATCACGCTTAGATGCGATAGCGGTAAAAAGGCGTTAGCCGCGGCACTGCGTCAGTTTTTGCAGGATGGAATCTTTCATTAAAAATTCCATGCCGTTTACAGATTCTATTAATTGTTCCACTTTTTCGGATTGTCCGTTTTCCATATATAGAGAGCCAAGCAGCGTATAGTTGGCGCTGACGTCGGTTTTGCATGAGACGCCAAATTCCAGGACGCGGATTGCGTCTTCTTTATAGCCAAGTTCCGCCAGCCGCTTTCCATAGGCGACGATTGTCCGGGCGAGCACAGTATAATTCGCATCGTATTCCGAAAGCGCCGTAAGGTTGGCTACACCGTATTTTAGTTTCAAATCGGTATTTGAAATGCCGGATAGGTTTAGTATTTTGCGGTTATGCAGCCGTTCCAGCTCGGCGTCCAAAGTGGCAAGCTGCGGATCGCCGTATGTGCCAGTTGGAAATACGTCCAGCGGGATTTCAATGTAATCCAGATTGCTGATGTCTTGTTTGCGCGTCGTGTTTGCACACTGCTCTTTTTCCCAAAAGGAGTCCTCCTTTTTCTGGAACCGGTTTTGCGCGCGGTTTCGCAGGAAGGAAAATAAAACAAGCAAAAGCAGGATGTAGGGCAGAAATAAACTCATAATATCGTATCCTTTCTATAATTATTTGGCTGGTAGTTGCCGATGGATGAATGGAGATGCTATTTTCACAGTACAAACGTACTGTTTAAATAAATAAAATAAATACGAAAAATATTACAGGCGGCAGCTCGCCTGGGAAAGAGGGATCTTATGTCAAATAGCAAAAAAGTAAAAACAAACATTTACACATCCAAAAAGAAACGGATGGCCGCAGCGGTAATCTGCGTCCTTCTGGCCGCCGCTATGGTGCTTTCGCTGTTACTGGCTGCATTTGTATAAAAGGGGTATCGTGTATAATATACAGAAAATTGTCGTTTCTGTCAAATATATTTGTAACAATTTAACTTGATAAATGGTCATTATTTGCGATAAAATGAAGAACAGCAAATAATGAAAAAAAGATTGATAGCTGAAGGGGACGAGGGGATTGAATATGAGACGTATCATAAAATATGCCTTCTGCGCGGTTGCCGCATTTGGGATCGCAGTTGCCGGGATTGCCGCCGGAAGTGCATATGCGGATGAAAAACAAAACGGCCTAATTTTGGATAATGTTTATATCGGGGAAATTTCTGTTGGCGGCATGGATGCGCAGCAGGCGCAGCAGGCGGTAACGGATTATGTAGACAGCCTAGAAAAGACCGTATTTACGCTTCATGTAAATAAGAAAAATATGAAAGCGACGGCAGGCGAGCTGGGGATTACGTGGAAAAATACAGGGGTTGTAGAAGAAGCCCTTCAGATTGGAAAAAGCGGCAGCCTGATTACAAGGTACAAGGATAAAAAAGACCTGGAACATGAACCTAAGAAATTGGCTTTGACGTTTGAGGCAGATAAAAACCAGATTATAAAATATCTCGAAAAAAATGCGGGCAAAGTAGATCAAAAAGCAGTGGACGGCGGCTTGAAACGCGAAAACGGCGCTTTTACAATTACAAGCGGAGAAGAAGGAATCGCCGTCAATACCACGGAATCAGCCGATGTGATTGCGGATTATATTGAAACCGAGTGGGATCAAAAGGAAGGCAGCGTAGAACTGGTGGCAAAGGTTGTACAGCCGCGTGGGTCAAAAGAAGAGCTGTCAAAAGTAAAGGACGTATTAGGGACATTTTCTACTGATTACAGCGGTTCGCCCGCCGGGCGGGCAACCAACGTAAGCAATGGGTGCAGCAAAATCAATGGTACGCTGCTGTATCCGGGCGATGTTTTTTCTGTTTATAAGACCGTCGGCCCGTTTGACGCGGAGCATGGCTATGAACTTGGAGGTTCTTTTGAAAACGGGACTGTTGTACAGACATATGGCGGCGGTATCTGCCAGGTGTCTACGACACTGTATAACGCGGTTATCCGGGCGGAATTGGATATCAAGGAGCGGTATGCGCACTCTATGATTGTAACGTATGTGCAGCCGTCCATGGATGCGGCAATCGCGGGGACTGTACAGGATTTAAAATTTGTAAATAGCACAGATGCGCCGATCTATATAGAAGGCGTTACCGGGGGCGGCATCTTATCCTTTACGATCTATGGCGAGGAAACGAGGGAGCCAGGCAGGGAAGTCAGCTTTGAAAGCGAAGTAATCAGCGAGACGCAGGCGCCTACGATCGTCCAGGCGTCAGAAAGCTACAATGTTGGTTATGTGGCAGTGCAGAATTCGACCCACGCCGGCAAATCTGCCAGGCTGTGGAAAGTAGTTACCGTAAACGGCGAAGAAAAGAGCCGTGAGGAATTTAACTACAGTACTTATATGGCTACGCCGAGGACAATTATCGTAGGGACAAGGACGAGTAATCCAGCGGCAAAAGCCGCTATCCAAAGTGCGCTCGCGTCGCAGGACGAAGCGACGATCCGCGCAGCTGCAGCAAACGCCGCAGCAATCGCAGCACAGCCGCAGGAGCCGCCGGAAGAGGAGGACCCGTCGGAAGGCGAAGAGCCAATAGGGCCGGAAGAAGGCGACAAGCCAGAAGAAGGTGATAAACCGGAAGGGGAAGGCTCCAAAAAACCGGATAAAGAGCCTGGCGCAGGAAGTTCAAACGAAGAAGGGGCTAAGAAAGAAGAGCCGAAGCAGCAAGAAGGCGCTACAAGCGAAGAACCTAAGAAAGCAGAGACAAAAAAGATTGCGACGGGAAAAATGGACGCACCAAAAGAAGAGGAGTAACTACCTGGCAGAAACATGAAAATAGGAAAAGTACCGGAAACTGTATTACAGCGTTCCGTTTTAAACCAAATCCATAACCGCAGGAACGAAATACTGATGGGCGCTTCGGTAGGGGAGGACTGTGCGGCGATTGCGTTAGAGCCGGATGAAGTGCTTGTAATGTCTACCGACCCGATTACCGGTGCGGTACAAGATATTGGGACGCTGGCAGTCCAGATTACTGTCAACGACCTTGCCAGCGCAGGCGCAGAACCGGTAGGCATTATGCTTACCGTTTTGCTGCCGGAGCGGGTCAGTGAAAAAAAATTGATGCATATGATGCAGCAGGTGGAAACCGCCTGCAAAAAGGCAAACGTACAGGTGATGGGCGGACATACCGAGATTACAAAAGTAGTGAGCCAGCCGGTCATTTCTGTCGCAGGCGTCGGGAAGGCCAAAAAGGGAAAACTGGTATCTACCGCCGGCGCCCGTCCCGGGATGGATATCCTAATTAGTAAATGGATTGGGATCGAAGGGACTGCAATTTTGGCGAAAGAAAAAGAAACGGAGCTACTTGGTTATTTTGCCAAGCCTTTTGTCGACGGCGCAAAGGCATTTGACCAATGGCTGTCAGTGCTGCCCGAAGCGATGACCGCGGTTGCGTGCGGCGTCGCGGCAATGCATGACGTTACAGAAGGCGGCATTTTTGGCGCTTTATGGGAAATGGCGCAGGCTTCAGGCGTTGGCCTGGAAATTGATTTAAAGAAAATTCCTGTAAAACAGGAGACGATAGAAATTTGTGAATTTTTTGAAATCAATCCGTACGAACTGATTTCCAGTGGCAGTATGCTGATGGCCGCGCATGATGGCAGCACAATCGTGCGCGAACTGGAAAAGAAGGGCATTCACGCGGCAATGGTCGGCAAGGCAACGGCCGGCAATGACCGAATCCTCTATAGCGGAGGGGAGCGAAGGTATCTGGAGCCGCCCAAAGCAGACGAATTATACAAGGTTCTTTAAATGTTTCCGGCTGCCTAGGCAGCCGGCATTATGCTATGTAGCCGTGTCGCGGGCAAACGTAGCGGCACTTATGCTATGTAGCCGAGCCGCGGGCAAACGTAGCGGCATTTATGCTATGTAGCTGCATCGCGAACAAACGTAGCGGCATTATGCTATGTAGCCGTATCGTGAGCAAAACGTGCCAAGTATGTTTGCGTCGGAAAAAAGTCCGGATTATGGAAAGGAATAAGGATATGCGAGAAAAGATTTTAATGTTTATTGAAAAAAACAGCCGCGTCGATTTAAAAGAACTGGCAATTATGCTAGGGGTGGACGAGGCGGCTGTAGTACAGGAAATGGAACAGATGGAAAGCGAACATATTATTTGCGGCTACCATACTTTGATTAATTGGGATAAAGTGGGCGTGGAGAAAGTTACGGCGATGATTGAAGTACGCGTAACGCCGCAGCGTGAAATGGGGTTTGATAAAGTTGCGGAACGCATCTATAATTATCCGGAGGTAAATGCGGTGTTTTTGATTTCTGGCGGCTTTGACCTGATGGTAACGTTAGAAGGCAAAACGCTACGCGAGGTATCCCAGTTTGTTACGGATAAATTATCTACTTTAGATTCTGTATTAAGTACAAAAACGAATTTTATCCTGAAAAAGTATAAAGACCATGGAACTGTTATGGCAGGCAAACCAAAAGATGAAAGGATTTTAGTGACGCCATGAGAAACCCGTTATCCAAAGAGATTGTGAACATTAAGCCTTCCGGCATCCGGAAATTTTTTGATATAGCCAGCGAAATGGACGATGTAATTTCTTTAGGGGTTGGAGAGCCTGACTTTGATACGCCATGGCATATCCGGGATGAAGGAATTTATTCATTGGAAAAAGGCAGGACATTTTATACGTCAAATTCTGGACTGAATGAACTGCGGATTGAGATTACGAAGTACTTAAAGCGCCGGTTTGACCTAGAGTATGAATATAAGTCGGAGACAATTATTACAGTAGGCGGCAGTGAAGCGATTGACATCGCAATGCGCGCGATGCTGGATCCGGGCGATGAAGTGCTGATCCCGCAGCCAAGTTATGTCTCTTATGAACCGTGCTGCATTTTGGCCGGCGGAAAACCGGTTATTATTGAGTTAAAGGCGGAACATGATTTCCGGCTGACGAAAGAACAGCTGGAATTGGCAATTACGCCAAAGACGAAGCTGCTAGTACTGCCGTTTCCGAATAACCCTACCGGGGCTATAATGGAACAGGCCGACTTGGAGGCGGTTGCCGAGGTCGTAAAAGCGCATGACCTATTTGTGCTTAGCGATGAAATATATGCGGAGCTTACGTATGTGGAAGGAAAAGGGCATGTGTCAATTGCGTCTTTGCCCGGCATGAAAGAGCGTACCATATTGATTAATGGGTTTTCGAAATCCCATGCAATGACCGGATGGCGGCTTGGCTATGCGTGCGGCCCAAAGGAAATTCTGGAACAAATGCTTAAAATCCATCAGTTTGCGATTATGTGCGCACCGACGAACAGCCAGTATGCAGCAGTAGACGCGCTGCAAAATGGCGATGAAGATGTTGCATTGATGCGTGAGCAGTATAACGCAAGGCGCCGCTATTTGATGCATGCTTTTACGCAGATGGGGCTGGAATGTTTTGAACCGTTCGGCGCATTCTATGTATTTCCTAGCATCCAGGAATTTGGCATGACGTCGGATGAATTTGCGACAAAGCTGCTGATGGCTGAAAAGGTAGCGGTTGTGCCCGGGTCGGCGTTTGGGCTGAGCGGGGAAGGGTATATACGGATCTCATATGCCTACTCGCTGGAAAACCTGAAAATAGCGCTGGCACGCGTTGATAAATTTATTACAGACTTAAGAAACGGAAAGTTAAGGGGATAAATTATGTCAGCTTTTCATATCGTATTGCATCAGCCTGAAATTCCGCAAAATACGGGTAATATAGGAAGAACTTGCGTGGCCGCGGGAGCAAAGCTGCATTTAATCGAGCCGTTGGGGTTCCGGATCAATGAAAAGGCGTTGCGCAGGGCCGGTATGGACTACTGGCATGACTTAGATGTAGCGACTTATATCGATTACGAGGAATTTCTTGAAAAAAACCCTAAGGCGACGGTCTATTATGCAACGACGAAAGGGCGTCGGCTGTATAGCGACGTCGCTTATGAACCCGGCTGCTACCTGATGTTTGGAAAAGAAAGCGGCGGGATTCCGGAGCACATACTAAAGGAGCACCCGGACAACTGCGTACGGATTCCCATGCTTGACGGGGCGCGGTCATTGAACCTTGCAAATTCGGTCGCAATTTTGCTGTATGAGGCGCTCCGGCAGAACCGTTTTGAACACATGAAGCTGGAAGGCGAACTGCACAACCTAAGTTGGGAAGAGGAGTAAACGGCTTGGTAAAATGTAGCGAGGCAGGAGAAGGAGCGGCCGCTTTAGAAAACGCGGTAAACGGGAAAAAGGGTCGGGCGTTGTAGGAAACGCGGTAAGCGGAAAAAAGGGTCGGGCGTTGTAGAAAATGTAACGAAAAGAAATGAGGAAGTTATGGGAATCATTAAGGCGGTGAAACTGGTACATGAATATATCCGGCGGGATGAGGAAGGCAATGTAGATTCGATTCAAACAGCGCTGGACCAGGTGGATTTGGATATCCGCGCCGGAGAGTTTATCGCAGTTTTAGGGCATAATGGTTCCGGGAAGTCTACGCTGGCAAAACACATGAACGCAATCCTTACCCCATCGGAAGGCACATTGTGGGTGGACGGCAAAGATACGGCGAAGGACGCGAACGTCTGGGAGATACGCCGAAGTGCTGGGATGGTATTTCAAAATCCGGATAACCAGATTATTGCAAGCGTAGTGGAAGAAGACGTCGGATTTGGCCCGGAAAATATCGGGGTTCCGACAGACGAGATATGGCAGCGGGTGATAGAAAGTTTAAAGGCGGTTGGCATGTTAAGGTATCAGAAGCATTCGCCGAATAAGCTTTCCGGCGGGCAGAAACAGCGTGTTGCAATTGCCGGCGTAGTGGCCATGCAGCCCAAATGCATCGTGCTAGATGAACCTACGGCAATGCTTGACCCGCTTGGACGCATGGATGTGTTACGGACGGTGCATGAATTGAACCAGAAAAAAGGTGTTACGATTATTTTGATCACCCACTATATGGAAGAAGTGATAGACGCAGACCGTGTTTATGTTATGGACGCTGGAAAAATTATTATGCAGGGCACGCCAAGGCAGGTTTTTTCACGGGTAGATGAACTGAAAAAGCATCGGCTGGACGTTCCGCAGATTACAATGCTGGCGCATGAGCTGCGCAAAGAGGGCGTCCCGATACCGGAAGGTATACTGACGCGGCATGAGTTGATGAACGAGCTGCTAAAGTTAAGGGGAACCGGTAAAAGCAGCGGTATGCATATATAACGCGTCTTGCGTAATGCAGAAAGGAATTTATGTCGATCATACTGGATAAAGTGAACTATGTCTACAGCGCAGGGACAGCGTATGAAGTACAGGCGCTAAAAAATATCAATCTGAAAATTGAACATGGGGAATTCGTTGGGCTGATCGGGCATACCGGTTCTGGAAAATCAACGCTTATCCAGCACTTAAACGGCCTTATGAAGGCGACGGACGGGCATATTTATTATAATGGAGAGGATATAGACGATTCGGATTATAATAAAAAGGAGTTGCGCAGCAAGGTGGGCCTTGTCTTCCAATATCCGGAACATCAATTATTTGAAACGACGATATTTGACGACGTATGCTTCGGTCCGGTCAACCAGGGGCTTACAAAAAATGAAGCAGGACTGCGCGCGTTCGAGGCGTTAAAAAACGTAGGATTGCCGGAAACCTTGTATTACCAGCCGCCGTTTGACTTATCCGGCGGGCAGAAACGCCGCGTGGCGATTGCCGGCGTCTTGGCGATGAAGCCGGAAGTATTGATTTTGGATGAACCGACGGCGGGCCTGGACCCCAAAGGCCGTGACGAGATTCTTAGCCTGGTCGCACAGATGCACAAAGAGCTGAAAATGACCGTTATACTCGTCTCGCATAGTATGGAAGACGTTGCGGAATATGTTGGCCGCCTGATCGTAATGAACCAGGGGCAGATTGTATTTGACCATACGCCGCGTAATGTTTTTGCGTATTACAAGGAATTAGAAAGTATCGGCCTTGCGGTGCCACAAGTTACTTATCTGATGCATGAAATGCGCGCGGCGGGCTTTGACGTAAGTACCCAGGCGATAACGGTAGCGGAAGCAAAAGCGGAAATTATGAAATGTCTAACCGGTGCTTAAGATGCGTGCGGCTCTTTGTATAGACGACGTATGGAAAGGGAAAATCATGATTCGCGATATTACAATAGGCCAATATTATCCGGAGGATTCTTTGATCCACAGGCTGGATCCCCGTGTGAAATTATTCGGAACGCTGCTGTTTTTAGTAGCGGTATTTTTATTTCGTGGGATTCTTGGATTTGCGCTGGTTACTGTATTTTTAGCCTCCGTGATTAAACTTTCGAAAGTCCCGTTCAAATATATGTTAAAGGGGCTGCGGGCGATCATGGTGCTGATGGTGATCACTGCTTTGTTCAATCTGTTTTTAACAAATGGAGAAACTATTTTATGGCAGTGGAAGTTTTTGCGTATTACACAAGAAGGCATAGAAACCGCGGTTAAGATGCTGTTGCGCTTAACATACCTAATTCTAGGGACTTCGATTATGACGTTGACGACAACGCCAAACCAACTGACGGACGGGCTGGAAAAATCGTTAAAGCCGCTTCAGGCTGTGCATGTGCCGGTACATGAAATTTCGATGATAATGGCCATTGCGCTACGTTTTATTCCAATCCTGATTGAAGAAACGGATAAAATAATGCGCGCGCAAATGGCGCGGGGGGCAGATTTTGAAAGCGGGGGCCTCATCAAGCGGGCGAAAGCAATGATACCGCTGCTCGTCCCGTTATTTGTATCCGCGTTCCGACGCGCAAACGACCTTGCAATGGCGATGGAGGCGCGCTGTTATCACGGTGCGCAGGGGCGTACGAAAATGAAGCCGCTACAATATGCGCGCAGGGATTATTTGGGGTATTTGACGCTTGTACTTTTTCTGGCGGCGGTCGTTTTGCTGCGGGGAATACGTTTGTAGATGCAGCAGGGGAAACAGAGGTGCCCTTCATTTGGCGCAAATTTCCCATAGCATGCCCCTTAGGGTACAAATTGGGAGGCACATGTGCCGGAAAGCATTTTTCAAACACGTTCTAGGAAGGAAAGGAAACGGCATGAAACGGATCAAGCTTGTTGTCGCTTATGATGGGACAAAATATAATGGCTGGCAGGTTCAGCCGTCCGGGGTTACGGTAGCGGGTGAGATTGACCGTGCGTTGTCGCAGTTGCTTGGGGAACCTATCGCGGTGGCCGGTGCCAGCCGTACGGACGCTGGGGTACATGCGCTTGGAAATGTCGCGGTGTTTGATACAAAGACAAAGATTCCTGCGGAAAAAATCTGTTATGCGCTGAACCAGCGCCTGCCGGATGATATTGTAATACAGGATTCCTGCCAGGTGCCTTTGGAGTTCCATCCAAGATATTGCGACAGTGTAAAGGCTTATCAGTATCGGATATTAAATTGCAAGTTTCCTCTGCCGCTGGAACGCTTTGATACGTACTTTTATTACCGCAGCCTGGATATAGAAAAGATGCGGGAGGCGGCGCAGTATTTGGTTGGGACGCATGATTTTAAAAGTTTTTGTTCGGTGCATGCGCAGGTAAAGACTACAGTTCGGACGTTATACAACTTGTCGGTGGAACGGGATGGGGGTATCATTACAATTTCTGCATCCGGAAACGGTTTTTTGTACAATATGGTACGTATTTTGGCAGGAACATTGCTGCAGGTTGGAATCGGGGAAAAGCATCCGGAAGATATGCCAGAAATTTTAGCGGCGTGCAGCCGTACGGCTGCGGGGCCTACCGCGCCAGCACGTGGGCTGACGTTGGTAGGGATACAGTTTTTATCATCGATCGGGCTTTCATAAGTATTAAGAAATAGGTACTATGACTAATTTTAATTTTGATATTTTTTTATGATTATTTCGGTTTATCCTCTGGAACGTAATTTGGGCTTTTCCAGGCTGCCGGGCTGTAACAGTTACAATGGCAGAGGTTTCACCGATTGCGTCCGTATTATAACACGGCCGCGTTACAACGGCGATTTTCTTATGGTTTGAAGTGATTTTTGGTTTTCGCATATCAGCGCCTTCAGATAAAGTAATTTTTATAGGAATCTTGCTACCATTTACAACCTGCATTCGTAAAATTTTCAAGTTTTTGCATCCCCAAAACGAACCGCTGGAATATTGTATTTGTTCTAAGCTGGATGGAACAGCAAGCGCAGACAGGCGGTCGCAGTGTAAAAATGCATTTGCTTCGATCGACGTGACACTGTCTGGGATTATGATGTTTTTAAGGTTTGTGCATCCGGAAAATGCCTTTATGCCAATACTTGTGACACCGTATGGAATTGTGACGTTTTTAAGGCTTGTGCATCCGGAAAATGCCTTTATGCCAATGCTTGTGACATTGTCGGGGATAACGACATCGGCACTTACCCCATGATAGCTAAGTAATACGCCGTTTTTATCAATGATGAAATCTGGATGAGTGGCGGAAGTATTTTTTGCTAGAGGAATTATAACGTGCAGTCGGACACTGCATATTCCAAGAATGAGCAAAACAACTAGAATATAGACATGCAAATGTTTGTTTTTCATTTTCAGTCAGCCTCCTTTTGTATAAAGATATAGGTATAATATAAATATATTGATACATATAGTTTGCTGTTGTATGTGGCCAAACATTGCGGTTGGTGTGGATGTCTGCTATAATAGAAATAAATAGGGAGCGGGAAGTAGTTATAAGTACCAGCCGCCATGTGTTGCTCCGGGATAGTATGTGTTTGAACCGAGACACTGGCGATACGGATAAGCCGCACTCCTCCCGGAACTGGTACTGCTGTTATTATAGAGCACGGTAAATGAAAATGCAATAGGAAGGAAAAGATAATAAGACGATCGCATAATCACGCAAACAGGAGGCAATTGGTATGAAATACCGTACGACAAATGAACTGCATCATTTTAATTTCACAGAATCTTATATCGCGCAAATACAGAAACGGAATGGGAATTTTCAGTTTACGCTGGACAATGTAACCATATTGCCGGACAATTCTTGCAACCGTGATATACGCCAAATGCGTACAAACGGCCTGGAATTGAAAATACAGGATGGGCAAGTGCTGCTGCTGGTTCAAGAAGGGTATCAAGTATATGACGCGGACGGGAAACTAGCGCATCGGTATGAAGACCAGCCGGTAGGGCCAGAGGAATACAACGATACATTAAAGTCATTAGCGGATGGCGAGAGCTGCATTTATACAGTGGAAAAGACAGACGGTAACTACCGTTTTTTTATAGACGCCAGCGACGGGCGGACATATTTGCTTGCTATTGCCGGGACGGGAGATGTGGAGGAATGGGACCGGTTTTACAGTAAATAAACGCGATAGATATCTTTGCATTGCTGAGAACGGATGAAGCCAAGGAATGGGACGGGTTTTATAGTAAACAGGGTAAATATCTTTGTGATTGCTAGGGACCGGTGAAGCCAAGGAATGGATTGGTTATACAATAAGTGGATAAAGGGGCGGAGAAATGATTCAGGATATCATGCCACATGTTTTTCATAACGAATATTGTCCAAAACAGCCGGAGGCGGATGATTATGTATTTGTGTTTTGCCAAAACAGCATTTTATTGAAAGAAGACGGCGGCCCGGCTCTGCCAAGGAACAAAGAGCTGGATGGCTGTCATGGCTGCCAGTATTTGTTTTGTATTGGCACGGATAACTTTTTTTTATGTATGGAGTTTGCACATCCAGAATATGTAAGGTGCAAAGAGGATATAAAATGTAGAATTGAGAAAATGTCCGTAGCGCGGGATATTTTGCCGAAAGAACTGTGTTTTGCCGCTTATACCGCATACCACTTATACTGTTGGTACCGGGATAACCAGTTCTGCGGACGGTGTGGCTGCAGCGTGGTGTCGGACAAAAAAGAGCGGATGCTGTATTGTACAAATTGTGGCAACCAGATTTACCCGAAAATCGCCCCGGCAGTCATTGTGGCGGTAACTGACGGCGACCGGATTTTGCTGTCTAAATATGCGGGGCGGGAGTATAAACGGTATGCATTGATCGCAGGATTTACAGAGATTGGCGAGACTGCGGAAGAAACCGTACGGCGCGAGGTAATGGAAGAAGTGGGGCTGCGCGTCAAACATATCCGCTATTATAAGACACAGCCGTGGGGGATTGCTGGGAATTTGTTAATTGGTTATTTTGCTGATCTGGATGGGGAAGACCGCATCCGGCTAGACCAACAGGAGCTTGCGGTTGCCGAGTGGATGTATCGAGAGGATTTAAGAAATATGGACGACGGCTTCAGCCTGACTAGGGAAATGATGCGGGTATTTAGTGAGAATCGGGAACCCGTATAGGCTATATTCTATTAGTAATTGTTTAAGGAGGGTATAAAAAATGGTAAATCCGGCAATGATTTTTAAGATAAAAAGTATGTGGGATGAATTTGCAAGAAACCACCCGAAGTTTCCGCGTTTTTTGCTGGCTGCTTCAAATCAGGCAATGGAGGAAGGGACCGTGATCGAACTTATTATCCGGCATCCAGATGGAAACACGCTAGCTTCGAATGTGAAACTGACAGCTTCGGATATGGAGCTTA
Organism: uncultured Lachnospiraceae bacterium; assembly: GCA_949457475.1. GTDB lineage: Bacteria > Bacillota > Clostridia > Lachnospirales > Lachnospiraceae > Eubacterium_J. The sequence continues at coordinate 7,567 of CASUON010000017.1, read as the reverse complement.
TCAACCAGCTAAAACAAATGGGAAAAAACGGTATGCAGTAAGTGGGCGATTTGTATTGCAAAAGAATGAGGAAATTGTTCCAAGTATCCAGCATACGTTATACTAATTAGAGCGCGTAGGTTTTGCAGTGCTTGCTAAGAAGGAATAGTAAATACAGGCGGTATTAGATATTATGGAAAAAACAGCGCAATTTCATGTGGAATCAGTAGACAGCCTGGTGGAACGTTTTCGGGCCAACGGCTTGGAGACCATCAACCTGGGGATTTTGTGTTTTCGCTTCGCCCCGGCGTTAAATGGAATGAACCTGATTTCTGTATTAACGAAGATATCCAAAATGATCCAGACAAAAAAAGTCGCACAAGTAGAAGACAGCCATATTACAAACTGGTATTTTAATTTTTACGCAGGATTTATCCAGTACCTTGTAAATAGAAATATTAAGTTTGAGTTATATTATTCTAAAAAAGGGAAAAGCTGGAGGGAACGCTTGGATCTGGCCCTGTTATGCCGGCAGCTTGGGAATTATCAGAGAATGTACGAAAAGAAATTACGGTCGGCATGAACCAATTGTATCAGGGGCAATAAAAACCAGCAACGAAAAACGAGAGACAATAAAGCTGGGAACCGGATGTATTAAAAGCAATCAAAAGCCAAAAAGCCGGAATAGGCGTGCAAAATACGGCTGGAAAAATAAAATGAAAAAAAGAGAAAAAAACAGTATAAAAAAAACTATTTGATAGATACTATCTTTGCAATGTTTTTACAGGACATTGTAAAGATAGATATTTTAAAAATAGGAGGCTATGAAAAATGGCAAAGAACAAAACATCTAATTCGACAAATGCAAACAATTCCAGCAATGCAAACAATTCCAACAACGCGAATAATGCAAGCAATTCCAGCAACTCTAGCAACGCAAACAACAGCTCAAACAGCAGCAACGCAAGCAATGCTCAGAATTCTAAAAACCAGGCTTCTAACAAAGCTGACAACAAGGCATCCGATTGCCACACAAAATAGGGATAGCAATTACTCCTAAACTGAATAAACTATAGTAAGGAAAACGGCCCGGAACAAAAGAAAACATTTCTTTTGCCCCGGGCTGTTTTGTTTTCGTTTAAGGAGGAGCTATGGAATTTGAATTAATCAAATGCAGGAATGCACATGCGTATTTAAACAGAAAAGATACCGTATTTATCGATTTAAGAGCGCCGGAGCAGTATCGTGAATACCACCTGCCAGGGGCGTACAATTATCCGTATGACCAGATGGCCGATTGGGAAGGGCAGCTTCCAAGGGGGCCGCTGCTTGTGTTATACTGCGAACACGGCAATTTAAGCCTAATGGCGGCAAAACGCTTGATGAAAAGAGGATATCATATTGCCGCATTGATCGGGGGAGTAAAATGCTTTTTGGCGCAAAATCCCATTGACACTACAAATTATACGGGATAAGATAATACAGTAATAGAAAAGAAACATACGATGGAGAAATTATGCAGACATATGAATTAATTGCACCATGCCATTTTGGGCTGGAAGCAGTGGTAAAAAAAGAGATTTATGACTTGGGGTATGAAGTTACGCAGGTAGAAGACGGCAAGGTAACTTTTGCGGGGGACGCGGAGGCGGTCTGCCGCGCCAACATTTTTTTGCGGACGGCGGAACGGATTTTGTTGAAAGTAGGGAAATTCCACGCGTCGACGTATGATGAGCTGTTCGAAGGCATTCGGGCGCTCCCGTGGGAAATATATTTGCCTAAAGATGGAAAATTTTGGGTTGCAAAAGCGTCTTCTGTAAAAAGCAAGCTGTTCAGCCCCTCGGATACTCAGCGTATTGTAAAAAAAGCAATCGTGGAAAAGATGAAAGAGTATTATGATATCGAGTGGTTCCAGGAGACCGGCGCGAGCTATCCGGTACGTGTGTTTTTGATGAAAGACGAAGCGCTCGTTACGATTGACACGACGGGGGAGTCTTTGCATAAAAGGGGCTACCGTACGCAGGCAGGAGCGGCGCCGCTGTCAGAAACGCTCGCAGCTTCTTTAATTAAGCTGACGCCGTGGCATAGCGACCGGATTTTGGTAGATCCGTTGTGCGGCAGCGGGACGTTTCCCATCGAGGCTGCGATGATCGCGGCACGTATAGCGCCGGGAATGAACCGTGGTTTTTTATCGCAGCAATGGCAGAACCTGATCCCGCAAAATATTTGGCAGGATGCCAGGGAGGAGGCGCAAGAGCTGGTAATACCAGACGTGCAGACGGATATCCAGGGCTATGACCTGGATGCGGACGTCATACGGATTGCACGGGAAAATGCAAAACGCGCGGGGGTAGGGCATATGATCCATTTCCAGCAGCGCGGCATCAGCGAATTGCGCCATCCTAAAAAATACGGGTTTCTTTTGACCAATCCGCCCTATGGAGAACGTATGGCGGACAAAGGGGAGCTGTGGGAGCTGTACCGGCAAATTGCGGAAGCCTATCAGAGGCTGGATTCCTGGTCATTGTATATGATTACAAGCTATGAGGATACGGAGCGCTGCATTGGCCGCAAGGCGGATAAAAAACGAAAAGTATACAACGGGATGTTAAAAACAGATTTTTACCAGTTTTTGGGGCCAAAGCCGCCCCGGAAGAAAAGGCCTGAAAAGACTGGATAAGAGGAAGAAAAGGGATAATAAAATTGCAACATAAAAAGCGCTATGGATTATGTGTGGCCGTATGCGGGATGTTGGCGTTGTTTCTATTTTTTGCAGCTAGAAATAGCGGCGGGGAATCCGTACAAAAAGGGCAGGGGGAAGGGAAAAACGACACTACCCATGCCGGGGCATTTGAGCAGGACGCCCTGGACAAGAGGAAAAAGCTGCCCGCTAAGTATGACATGCGCCAGGACGGGCGCGCCCCGCAAGTAAAAAACCAGGGGGAACACGGCACCTGCTGGGCGTTCGCGGCATTGACCGCGTTAGAATCTTCGCTGCTGCCGGATTTGTGCGCGTCGTTTTCCGCTGACCATATGAACGAGCATAACAGTTTTCATAGTTTACAGGAAGAAGGCGGGCAATATACGATGGCAATGGCCTACCTGGCAGGCTGGCAGGGGCCGGTAGAAGAAACGGATGGCATATATGGCGGCGCAGCGTCGGGCCAGACGCCCGACATAGCGGTGCATGTGCAGGAGATGCAGATTATAGAAGCGAAAGATATGGACGGCATCAAAGAAGCCGTATATGAATATGGCGGCGTTGAGAGCTGTATTTATACGACCATGCAGGGGGCGGATGGCCCGTCAGAACATTATAACCGCAAAGAATCCGCCTATTGCTATGAGGGGGATGAAAAACCAAATCATGATATTGTAATTATCGGGTGGGACGACTATTTTCCAAAAGAATCCTTTCTCATACCCCCGCAAAAGGACGGGGCGTTTATTTGCCAAAACAGCTGGGGGGAAGGCTTTGGAGAAGGCGGTGTCTTTTATGTTTCTTATTATGATTCTAATATTGGTGTGCACAACCTTGTGTATACCCAGGTGGAAGACAACAGCAATTACGACTATCTGTACCAGGCGGATTTATGCGGCTGGGTCGGGCAGATAGGGTACCGTACAGAAAGTATTTATGGCGCGAATGTCTATACGCCAAGGTCTGTAGAAGAGGTTGTGGCCGCTGGATTTTATACAACTGGAAAAGATACGGAATACGAGGTTTTTATAGTGCCGGATTTTATCGGTGTGGATTCTTTTGCTGGAAAGGTTTTGGCTGCGCAGGGAAAATTGGAACGGGAAGGCTATTATACCGTCCGTTTTGCGCAGGGGATTGCCGTAGAGCCGGGCAAAAAATTTGCGGTTGTGCTTCGTTTATCCACGCCGGGGACCATGCGGCCGCTCGCAATTGAATACGCGGCGGATGAACTGACGCAGGACGTAGACCTAGGCGACGGGGAAGGCTATATTAGCCCAGATGGGGAACGGTGGGCGGACGTGAGGGAAGATTCGGAATGCAATTTATGCATTAAGGCATATACGCGCGAGGCGGCAGCCAGATGAAGGGAAACCAGCTGCGGAAAATACGGTGGAGGAAGATATAGCGGAGAGAAAAAACAATGGAGAGGAAACTGGTTCAATTTACAACGGCATTTACCTGCGTATTTTCTCTTCTGGCGTGCGTGGCAGTATGGTATCTGCCGACGCTCGAACAGCGCCTGGCAGAGTTTAACGCCAGTATCCGGCAGACGCAGATTGAACGGGAAGAACGCTACGCGATGCTAGAGAAGATGTCCGGGCTTGAGATTTTAGACTATAATACGCAACAGGTAATCGAAGAAGTAAAAGCGCAGGAAAAAGAAGAGGAAAAAGCAGACGCCGCAGAAAATGTGAAGTCTGACGGGAATAAACACGCAGCGGAAAAAAATAAGGAGCAAAAAAAAGAAAATCGGGAGGACCCGGATAAAATTAACAGCTATTTAAGGGAGCAGATGATGCGCCTTGAACTGCCGAAGCATACAAAAGGGGCGTCGGTAGAAATCGTATCGGATTACGTCAATCGGGAATTCCATATTCGGATACCGGGGGCAGACCAGAACTATTTGTATGACTACCAGTTAATTGGCAAAAATGATGAGATTACCGCGTTAAATTATGCCAGTGAAGCGGAACATGGCACGGTTGTGCTGAAAATGGGGAAAGTAATGGAGATCGAGAGCAGCTTCGATTCCCAATATTTATATCTGGATTTTAAATCCCCGAAGGAGATTTATGACAGAGTAGTTGTAATAGACGCCGGGCATGGTGGAATTGCGCCGGGAGCAGTGTCGGGGGATATTTATGAAAAAAATCTTACGCTTGCAATTGTACATCAAATAAAAGATTTGTTTGAAAAAGCGGGCGATTCTAAAATCGGGGTTTATTATACAAGGCTGGATGATTCAGACCCTGCCCTTTCAGACAGGGTGAATCTGGCGAACTACGCAGATGCGGATTTGTTTGTCAGCGTACATATTAATTCGGTAAAAGGGACTTCGGGCGAAGGCGTCGAGGTAATGTATAATGAACTAGCTGCGGACAGTGCGTTCGATACGAAGGATTTAGCGCAGCTATTGCTTGATAAAGAGGTAGAAGCATTAGGGGCAAAAAACAGGGGACTGGTTGCGGGACATAAAATCTATATTATACGAAGCGCCTTGATGCCAGCCGCGCTTGTCGAGGTTGGATTTATGAACAATCCGACGGAACTGGCGAAGCTGGTGGACGCTTCTTATCAAAAGCAAGCGGCGACAGGCATCTACCACGCGATTTTGGCGTCCTTGCGCCGGCTGGATAAAATAGAAGGTGAATAAAGAAATAGCGGCCTGCCGGTTCCCGGTATATTAAGGCATAAGGCGTATGGGAAAGAGGTTGAAGGAGGATAAAATGGCGAACAGGATTATATTTGCGACAGGAAATCAGAATAAAATGGAGGAAATCAGGCAGATATTGGCAGATACCGGGCTGGAAATACTTTCTATGAAAGAAGCCGGGGCAGACGTGGAAGTTGTGGAGGACGGCGCGACTTTTGAAGAAAACGCCGTCATTAAAGCGACGGAAGTCGCAAAGCGGTTTCCAGACGATATTGTGCTGGCGGATGATTCCGGGCTGGAGATCGATTACCTGAATAAAGAGCCGGGCATTTATTCGGCCCGCTACCTTGGGGAAGACACTTCGTATCAGGTGAAGAACCAGGCGCTGCTGTATCGTTTAAGCGGCATGGAAAAAGAGCGGCGCAGCGCGCGTTTTGTATGCGCGATAGCAGCCGTTGCTGCGGGTGGAACGGTTTTGCATGTCAGGGGTACGGTCGAAGGCTATATTGGCTGGGAGCCGGAAGGCGAACATGGATTTGGATACGATCCAATCTTTTATGTAGATGAATATGGCTGTTCGACCGCGTCGCTTACAATGGAGCAGAAAAACGCGCTGAGCCATCGGGGGAATGCGCTACGCGCAATGAAAAAAGAGCTGATCGCGCAAGGCGTGCTTGCTTCGGGGAGGCAGGAAGCATGAGGGTGCTGGTGGTCAGCGATACGCACGGAAACCACAAAAACCTTGCGCAGGTACTGGAGCTGGAGCGGCCGTATGATATGGTCATCCATCTGGGCGATATCGAGGGCGGGGAAGAAGAACTCAAAGCCGCAGCCGGCTGTCCCGTGGCGGCAGTGCGCGGCAATAACGATTATTTCAGCGACCTGCCGCAGGAGATGGAGATTGAAGTGGCCGGAAAGAAGCTGCTGATTACGCACGGGCACTATTATTATGTTGTTGCGGGAGTAGAGCATTTGTTAAAAGAAGCGCTCGGAAGAGGCGTTGATATTGTGATGTACGGGCATACGCACCGCCCGCTGCTCCGCCGGGAGGGCGGCATTGTAATTGCCAATCCGGGGAGCTTGGCGTATCCAAGGCAGGATGGCCATGAACCGACGTATCTTATTATGGAAGTCAATGAAAAGGGGGAGGAGAAATTTTTTTTGAAAAAATTGTAAAAACTGCTTGACTTTTTAGACGCTCTACTGTATACTAGGTCTTGCGTTTGGGAAAGCGCAAGAAAATAGTTCGTCGGGGTGTGGCTCAGTTTGGCTAGAGCGCCTGGTTTGGGACCAGGAGGCCGCAGGTTCGAATCCTGTCACCCCGATATTTATGAAGTATGCGGGTGTAGTTCAATGGTAGAACACCAGCCTTCCAAGCTGGATACGTGGGTTCGATTCCCATCACCCGCTTTGTTATATCATAATAATACAGATGTATGGGTGTCCATAGCTCAGCTGGATAGAGCAACGGCCTTCTAAGCCGTGGGTCGGGGGTTCGAATCCCTTTGGGCACGTTTATGGTGGGTATAGCGCAGTTGGTTAGCGCGCCAGATTGTGGCTCTGGAGGCCCAGGGTTCAAATCCCTGTATCCACCTTTTGCGTTGCGGGTAGCAGCCAAAACGCAGAAGTACAAGTTAATGGGCTATCGCCAAGCGGTAAGGCACAGGACTTTGACTCCTGCATTCACCAGTTCGAATCTGGTTAGCCCAGTTTCGGAAAATATGGGATACTAGCTCAGTTGGTAGAGCACTTGACTTTTAATCAAGTTGTCGGGGGTTCGACTCCCCCGTGTCTCATTGAACCTTACAAATACTATCGATGTAGTATTTGTAAGGTTTTTTAGTGTCTAAATGAATGTGTAACTAGAAAGAACCGGACAGGAAACAAAAAAATATAATCCCACATGCCCTGTTGGTCAGGCTGCGGGATTATATACGAGTTTCATGCCTAGAGCAGGTAATGGGAGTCGAACCCACCCTCTCAGCTTGGGAAGCTGATGTACTACCGATATACGATACCTGCCTATTTGTATTGTATCTATCGTGGCTTTTCTTTCCACGCTTTTTAGTATAACGGATTTCGTATGGAAATGCAAGAGAAATTTTAAAAAATTTTCCAACAAAAATTCAACTATCGTTACTTTTTACGGGGTGAGGATATGCAGAATATATTATAAAAAGAAAAATAACTGGAACAGTCTTTAAGTTTTGTGCTATCCGGATGCTGGAACCAGG